>DATGPD010000128.1:0-4086 GCA_035305285.1 Planctomycetota bacterium | reverse complement strand
GATGATCTTGCTGGCCAGCTTGGACTGGTAGCGCGGGTCGGGCTTCAGGTAGATCTCGGTCGACTTGAAGGACTTGGCAGCTCCTTCCGGCTTGTCCTTCTTGACGGTGCGGCGGCGCATGTGTCGTCGGATCCTTCTCGGCTACTTCTTGGGGCGCTTCGTGCCGTACTTGGACCGGCCGCGACGGCGATCCTCGACGCCGGACGCATCCAGGCAACCGCGCAGCACGTGGTAGCGGACGCCCGGCAGGTCGCGCACGCGGCCACCGCGGATCAGCACGATCGAGTGCTCCTGCAGGTTGTGCCCCTCGCCGGGGATGTAGACCGTCACCTCCTTGTTGTTCGACAGACGCACGCGCGCGATCTTGCGCAGGGCCGAGTTCGGCTTCTTCGGCGTCATCGTCTTGACCTGCAGGCAGACGCCGCGCTTCTGCGCGCAGCCGTCGAGGACGGGCGACTTGCTCTTCCACTTCAGCCTGCGGCGGCCCTTGCGGATGAGCTGGTTGATGGTTGGCATGCGGGGGTGTCCGGTTCCTCCGGCGATCGGAAAGGGCGCAGGAGCGTAGGGACGACGACTCCGGTTTCAAGGGTCTGTGTCGCGCCCCGTGCGAACCCGCGTTCGCCCGGGGGCGGCCTCACAGGGTCGGCAGCTCGGCGCGCGGTGGGCCCAGGGGGAACGCGGCGTCGAGCGCGGCCAGCTCGTCGGCGCTCAGGGTCACGCCGACCGCGCGGACGTTCTCCTCCAGATGGCGGGTGCTCGCCGCCTTCGGGATGGCGAGCACCTGGGGCAGGCGGAGCACGAACGCGAGCGCGATCGCGTGCGGCGTGACGCCGTGCCGGGCGGCGACCTCGGCGAGCACGCGGCCGCGCCGGGTGGCGGAATCCGGCAGCGGCCCGGACCCGAACGGGCTGTAGGCGACCACCGCGATCCCGTGTTCGGCGCACGCGCCGACCACCGCGTGCTCGATCGCGCGCTCGCCCAGGTGGTAGAGCACCTGATTGCACGCGATCCTGCCGGGACCGGCGATCGCCACCGCCTCGGCGAGGTCGTCGACGTCGAAGTTGCTGACCCCGTAGCTGCGGATCTTGCCGGCGTCGACCAGCTCCTCGAACCCGGCGATCGTGTCCGCGAGCGGGAACCGTCCGCGCCAGTGCAGCAGGTAGCAGTCGAGGTGGTCGGTCCGCAGGCGCTGCAGCGAGCGCTCGCACGCGGTCACCGTGCCACGCCGGCTCGCGTTGCCCGGCAGCACCTTGCTGACGAGGAACACCTCGTCGCGCCGGCCCGCGATCGCCTCGCCGACGATCTCCTCCACGCGCCCGTTGCCGTACATCTCGGCCGTGTCGATGTGCGTCAGTCCGAGGTCGAGGCCTCGGCGCAGCGCGGCGATGGCCGCTGCGCGGTCGCTCTCCATGTTCCAGGTGCCTTGCCCGAGCACGGGAACCTGCGCGCGGCCGAACGGGCGGGTGGGAATCGAGGCCATGGCGGTGCGGATGAGGAAGGGGGACGGCGCGGGCCAGGCGCCGCGGAGCAAACCACGTTCCCTCGACATCGCAGCGCTTGAGTGACGCGGGCACGGGTCACACCCGGCCGAAATGGCACGAACGGCCGACGATGGAAAGATCGCAAACGAACGACGCGCTCCGTCGCGACCGCGCCGCCCACCGAGGGGGCCGCGTTCGGCTCCCGACGAACGACGGCTCGGGCGTACGCCGGTCCGTGGCCGGGGACATGGGCGACACCGGGACTCCAGCCGAGCAAACCGTGCGCGCCGGTTTGCCGACTCGTCGGGACAAGGGGCCGCGCCCGCTACCGCAGCCCGCCCCGGCGCCACACGAACTCGACCGCGCGCGACCGCTCGTCTCCCCCATCGATGCGCGCGTGCAGCTTGCCTTCCTCGTCGAGCCAGTACGTGATCCGCTTGGGGAAGTCGTTGTCCGGGTTGGCGAACACCACGCGCCCCGGACGGCTCTCGGCCGCCTGCAACGTGAACGGCGTCGGCTCGCGTCCCTGGGGTGACGCGTGGTAGACGACCTCGTCGCCCTTCCGCTCGATGCGCAGGTGCTCGAAGCCCACCGCCTTGCCGGCGCGCACGGTGCGCGCCATGCCGAGCATCATCCCGCCGTTCGGCGCGGTCCAGTGCTCTTCCTGGCGGCCGTCGCCGTCCTCGTGCACCCACGACCCGGCAAGGAACGCGACCGCTTCCAGTCCGGCGTGCGCGCGCGGCGGCTGCTGCAACGACTCGAAGAACTGCAGCCGGTTGCCGTCGGGATCCGCGAACGGCAGCAGCTTCACGAGGTCAGGGTAGACGTCGACCGGCCCGGTCTCGACCTGCTTGGTGCGCAGCGCCGCCTCGGCGGCGGCGACGTCGCGCACGCCGAACGTCAGCACGACGCCCGGCTCGACCCGCGGCTCGTCGTGGCGCGCGAGCCCGAGGTTGACGTCACCGGTGGCGGTGCGCACCTCGGCGAAGCCGATCTCGTCGCTCTTCCACAGCAGGCGCATGCCGAGCACGTCGCCGTACCAGGCGATCGCGCGGTCGAGGTCGCGCACCTGCAGGACGCAGGTCAGATGGCCGGTGAACGCGGGACGCTTCGGCGCCGCGGGCTTCGCGGCAGGCGGTGCGCCGGCGGAGTCCTGCGCGGCGGCGGCGCCGGCGAGCACGAACGGGATCAGGCAACGGAAGAGGGTTCGCATGGCTGGTGCTCCGGGCGGGCCGGCAACGGGCCGGCGGTCCTTGCCCGCGCCGCGGGGACGCGCGGCGCGCACCGTTTTCTACGCCCCGCCCCCCCTGCGGGTGCGGTTCACCGCCAGATCTTCACCTCGGGCACGAGTTCGACCCCGAAGCGGTCGCGCACCCGTTCCTGCACCGCGGCCACGAGCGCCAGGAAGTCGCGACACGTGCCGCCGCCCTCGTTGACGAAGTAGTTGGCGTGCTTGGCGGACACGACGATCCGACCGACGCGCATCAACTTGCACCCGGCGTCGTCGATCAGCTTCGCCGCCGGCGCGCACTCGGGGTTCTGGAACACGCAGCCGACGCTCTTCTCGGTCACCGGCTGGGTGGCGTTGCGCCGCTTCAGCGACGCTTCCAGGCGGGCGAAGATCGCGGCGGGGTCGTCGGGTTCGAGTGCGAAGGTCGCGTGCAGGACGATCGCGCCGTCGAGCCCGCCGTCCCGGTAGCGCGGCCGCATGCGCGCGCGATCCCACACCTCGGTCTCACCCGACGGCGTCACCACCACGAGCGAGGCGAGCTTGGCAAAGGTCTCGCCCTCGCGCGTCCCGGCGTTCATCGCCACCGCGCCGCCGACCTGAGCCGGGACCCCGACCAGGGTCTCGAGGCCCGCGAGCCCGGCGTCCTTCGTCTGGCGCAGGAGCGACGGCAGCGACACGCCGGCACCCGCGGTCACGAGCGTCCCGTCGCGCACCGTGCGCTGGAACGCGGCGAGCGACAGCACGACGCCGTCGACGCCCTCGTCGGCGACCAGCAGGTTGCTCCCCCCGCCCAGCACGCGCAGCGGCCAGCCGAGCTCGTTGCACGCGCGCACGACGCGCGCAACGTCGGCTTCGGTGCGCGGCTCGACGAACCAGCGTGCCGGCCCGCCCAGGCGCACGTGCAGGAACGGCGCCAGGTCGACGTTCTCGCGCACCACGCCGCCGAACGGCGCGAGCACGACGCGCAGGTCAGAGGAAGGCGATGACATCGTCGACCACCTGGTCGATGTCGCCGGCGCCGAGGAGGAGAACGACGTCGCCGGAGCTGTAGCGGGCGCGCAGACGCGCGGGTAGCTCGGACACGCCGCCCGCCAGCTCGGCCATCGCGCCGCGACCGCGGAGCGCCTCGACCAGGTCGCGCGCGCTGATCTTGGCGCGGATCTCGGCGCTCTCGCGCGCGCCGTAGATGTCCGCGACCAGGCAGTGGTCCGCCGGGGCGAGTGACTCGGCGAACTGCGGCAGGAGCTGGAGGGTGCGCTGGTGCTGGTGCGGCTGGAAGGCGGCGAGCACGCGCCGCCCGGGGAAGCGGTTGCGCACCGTGCGCAGCACCGCGGCGATCTCGGACGGGTGGTGCGCGTAGTCGTTGACCAGGAC
>DATGPD010000127.1:0-3753 GCA_035305285.1 Planctomycetota bacterium | reverse complement strand
GCTTGATCGTCGGCGTGGGGATGTTCGTCATGTCAGGTCCTGCTGGCGACCGGCAGCGCGGGTGCGGCCGGGATCACCCAGTCGTGTTCCGCCGCGTCTCCTACGGCCTCGCGGAACGCGCGGATCGGGCGGCGTTCGCGCTCGGCCTCGGCCGCGGCGAAGTCCTCTTCCTGCTCGTAGAAGATCACCTGGCTGCCGGACGCCTCGAGGCGGAACGGCACGTGCACGAGGTCGGGGAGCGCCGCGGCGACCGCGGCGCGGCGCTGGGGCGGCACGAACAGGAGCAGGAAGCCGCCGCCGCCCGCGCCGGTGATCTTGCCGCCGAGCGCGCCGGCGGCGCGCGCCTCGGCGTACAGCGCGTCGACCTCGTCGGTCGACACGCCGGGTCCGAGGCTGCGCTTCAACGCCCAGGCCTCGTCGAGCAGTGCGCCGAAGTCGGCGATCGGCCCGCCGCCGGCGAGCACGCCGATGCTCTCGTCGACCAGATCGCGCAGGATGCGCATTTGTCGGCGCTTGCCGTGCAGGTCGCCGGCGTAGGTCGCCGCGACCTTCGCCGCGGTGCGCGCGATGCCGGTGTAGAAGAGCATCAGATGCGCTTCGAGTTCGGCCACCCGCGCCGGCGGAAGCAACACCGGTGACACCGTGATCTCGCCGTTCGGCGCGAATGTGATCCTGTTGAACCCGCCGTGCGCCGCGGACGCCTGGTCCTGCGAGCCGACGGTCTCGCGCAGCAGCTCTTGCTCGACGTGGATTGCCTCCAGCATCAGGTCGCGCTTGCTGACCATGCGCCCGCGCAGGGCGTGCAGCGCGTGCAGGAGACCCACGGTGAACGCCGAGCTGGACCCCATCCCGCTGCGCGCCGGCAGGTCGCCGACGTGGTGGATCTCCAGCCCGCGCGTGATGCCGAGGTGGCCGAGGAGGCAGCGCACCACCGGGTGCTCGATCTCGGCGACCGTCTTCTTGTTCTCTACCTTCGACCACACGACGCGGTAGCGGTAGTCGAAGAACGGCGGCAGCCAGCGGCAGCTCAGGTAGCAGTACTTGTCGATCGTCGTCGCGAGCACCGCGCCGCCGTGCACGCGGTACCAGGCCGGGTAGTCGGTGCCGCCGCCGAAGAACGAGATGCGGAACGGCGTGCGGCTGATGATCACGCGCCGATCTCCTGCGCGGCGAGCGCGGCGAGGTCGTCGACGACGAGGTCGGGCACGCAGGCGCCTTCGCGTTCGGTCGCCGCGCCGCAGCCGGTGCGCACGAGCACGGTGCGCGCGCCGGCGCGCCGGCCGAGGTCGACGTCGCACGCCTTGTCGCCGACCACGAGGCACTCGTGCGCCGCGTAGCCGAGGTCGGCGCGCACGCGTTCCAGCAGGGCGGGCGCGGGCTTGCGGCAGGCGCAGCCCTCGTCGGGTCGGTGCGGGCAGTGCACGACCGCATCGACGTGGATGCCGTCGCGCGCGAGGCGGTCGAGCAACTCGCCGTGCACCGCGTGCAGCACGCGCTCGTCGAAGAAGCCGCGGCCGATGCCGGACTGGTTGGTGACGATCGCGAACCGCCAGCCGCGCGCCGCGAACCGGCGCAGGCCGTCGACCACGCCGGGGAGCAGCACCACGCGGTCCGGGTCGCCGAGGTAGGGATGGTCTTCGATCAGGGTGCCGTCGCGGTCGAGCACGAGCAGCCCGGCGCGCGGCGGGCGCGCGGCGAAGAACGCGGGCGCGGCGGCGTACGACTCCGGCGTGCCGACGTCGAGGAACGGCGCGGCGGTCCGCCACGCGAGCAGGCGGCCGTCGGCGGCGAGGCGCGGCAGCACGTCGCGTTCGAGGGAGAGCGGTGCGGTGTCCGGAAGTTCGGCGAGGACCGCGCGGGTGAACCGGTAGATGCCGGCGCTGATCCACGCGCGCGCGCGTCCGGGAGCCTTCTCGACGAACCCGCGCACCGTGCGGCCTTCGAGGTGCAGCGTGCCGAAGCGCGACGCGTCCTCGACCGCGGCGGCGACCAGCGCGGCCGGCGCGCGGCGCGCGCGCGCCCACGAGACGAACGCCGGCAGCGCCGCGGCGCAGAACGAGTCGCCGTTGAGGACGAGCACGTCGTCGCCGGTCACGAGCGGCAGCGCGGCGCGCAGCGCACCGGCCGTACCGAGCGGTTGCCGTTCGCGTGCGTGGACGAGGGGCATGCCGGCGAACGACGCCCCGAACACGCGCTCGACCTGATCGCCGAGCCACCCGGTGCACAACACCGTGCGCGTGACCCCGGCGGCGGCGATCTGGTCGAGCACGCGCGCGAGGAAGGGTTCGCCGCCGACGTCGGCGAGGACCTTCGGCCGGTCCGCGACGCACGGCCGCAGGCGCGTTCCCAATCCGCCCGCGAGCACGAGCGCGGTCGTGCCGTCGCTCGTCCCCGAGCCCGTGCCTGCCGATCCTCGCACCGACGTCGAACCTCGCGCCCTGCTATCGGTGGCCGGATGCGGGGGGCTTGAACGCTCGGTGGCAAGGCTTCTGGTGGGTGCGCGGCGTCGAGGTGAGTGCGCTTCGGGAGGTGGCATCCCGGAAGGTCCGCGCGGTGTCTTGGGCGCGGCTGGCCTCGACGTGCTCGCGGTCGGAGAGTCGCGACACGCGCGCGAGCGGTGCCGCGCGCTGCCACCGCGAGTGCACCGGCACGGGCGTCTGCTGTGCCGGAAGCGTCGGGATGCGAGTCGTCGCACAGCATCGCCGCGCTCTACCCGAGCAACGTGATGGAGACGCCGGTGCACCTGTGCATCGGCCAAAAGCCGGCGGCCCGAGATGCCGGAGTCGAGGTCCTGCGGCTCCAGGTTCGGGCTGCCGTGGACCGATGACGATCCCTACACGGGGTCCGACATGGTGCTCGCACTGATTCTGGCGACGGTGTTCGCGCTACAGATCGCCTGGGCGGTGCACCAGATCCGCCGCGATCTCTCCCTGTCCGGGATGCGCGTGGAGCGCGTGCGCTGGCTGCCGCTCGCGCCCCTGCTCTCGTTCCGCGGGTCGCGCAGCCACATGATCTACCGCGTGTGGTTCGCCGACGGCCGCGGAACGCGGCTCACGTGCCTGGCCGTCGTATCGGTGTTCGGTGGCGTCGTCTTCGAGGAGCAGCGCGAGCTGCGCCAGCACTCCTCGATGCAGACCGCTGCGCCAGCGGAGTTTCCGTGGTCGAGGGTGGCGTGGGCGGTCCTGGCCTGCGTCGTCCTGGGGGTGCGCTACTGGAGCGCTTCCTACGGGGACCTCCACCTTCCGGATGATCTGCTGCAGCCGGAACTCGGCCTCGTCGTCGTGCTGGCGGGCTGGCTCCGTTTCGCCCACCCGACGCGCACGACAACCACGCTCGCGCTCATGGCACTCGCTCCGGTCGGCACCGTCGTGGTGCGGATCGTGATCGACCTCGCGCGCGATCCGACGTCGCACAACCTGTTCCCGGTGGAGCTCGTGATCGCGGCCGTCGTGGGCCTGCTCGCGGCCGGCCTGGGTGTGGGGCTGGGCGCGCTCGCGCGGCGCCTCGCGCCGCCGGCCACGGGGGCACTGCGGCCCGCCGCGCACTCTCCGCGGGCCGGCCGCTGAGTCCGTGGTAGCAGGCGCCGGCGAAGCTGCGTGGATGGACCGCGTCTCAGCGCGAGCGACGTCGTGAACGAGCACACGACGACGAGCGGGAGCCGTGCCGCGGCCGCCATGGCGTGGACTCGTGAACTCGGCAGGCGCCGAGGCGCCCGCGGCGGCGTGCCTCGGGCGCCGCGGTGTCAGCCGCGGT
>DATGPD010000126.1:0-2614 GCA_035305285.1 Planctomycetota bacterium | reverse complement strand
GTCCGCCGTGCGCTCGACCGCGTCGTCGACCTCGGCGAGCTGGCGCGACCCAACGACATCGCGTTCCTCCCGGGCAGCACGACCG
This sequence comes from Planctomycetota bacterium, assembly GCA_035305285.1. Taxonomy (GTDB): domain Bacteria; phylum Planctomycetota; class UBA1135; order UBA1135; family UBA2386; genus DATGPD01. Next base: position 2,529 of record DATGPD010000126.1, on the reverse strand, counting down.
CGATCGTCACCGTCGAGGTGCCGCCGCACCTCGTGCGCATCGACGCCGCCGGCGAGGGGTTCACGAAGTTCGCGATCCCGCACAAGGCGGGGCACATGCTCGCCCTGTCCCCCGACGGGCGCACCGCGTTCGTGTCGCACGTCGCGCCCGGGTCGCTCTCGTTCGTCGACCTGGAGAGCGGCGAGAGCAGGGCGAACGTCCCGCTGCCGCTCGGCGCCGAAGGCATCGCGTGTACGCCCGACGGCCGCCACGTCTGGGTCGCGTGCAATCGTTCCGGCTCGATCGCGGTGGTCGACGCCGCGGAGCGGAAGGTCGTGCGCACGCTGCCCTGCCCGGGCTTCCCGTTGCGCTTGCGCATCTCCCCGGACGGCCGCACCGTCGCGGCGTCGTGCACGCTCGCGGGCGAGCTGGCGCTGTTCTCGACCGCCCATCCGGGCGAGGCCGCGCGCGTCGCGCTACCCGATCCGGTCACCGACGAGCCGATGCGACCGACGAGTATCGCCTTCACGCCGGACGGGAGCGCGGTGGTCGCGGTGTGTGACGGCCCGCGCCCGCAGCTCGTGCGCGTCGACCTCGCGCGCCGCGCGATCACGCACCGTCTCGCGGCGGCAGGCCCGATCGCCGACGCGCTGTGCACGGGGCGCATCGCCCGCTGATCCGGGCGGCCTGCGCCACCTGTTCCCCGTCCGTAACGGTGCGGGCTACCGACTGCGCGCGTCCTCGTCGCCGCGTGCCTCGTATCCTTTGGCACGTCCATTGCCCGGAAAGCGCGCATGGTCCCAGGCAATGTCCGAGTGATGTCCCTCGCACCGCTGCTGTGTGCGGCCGTCGCGGCGCAGACCCAGTTGGTGCTGCCCGCTGCGGCCACCACTGCGGAAGCCCCGCTGCGGTCGCTGCTCCCGTTCTCGACCAGCACCGGCTTCCGCTGGCAGCAGATCTGGTTCGACGCGCGCCTCGGTGCGTTGCAGACCACGATCCATGAGATCGCCTACCGCGCGGATGACGGCCCGGGATCGCAGATCTTTCCGTTCCCGGCGACGACCTTCACCAATGTGGTGGCGAAGCTGGGGTGGACGATGGTCAGCCCTTTCGCGATGAGCACCGAGTTCGCGAGCAACACCACGGGGGGGGCGTTGACCGTCGCGTTCCAGGGCGGGCTGTCCCTGCCGACCCACACGCCGACCGGCGTCGGGCCCGCGCCGTTCCGCATCCTCTTTCCGTTCCAGCAGCCGGTGACGATCGGCATGTCGGGCCACCCGGTGGTGTTCGAGGTCACCGCGAGCGGCGGCCCTGCCGGCGCCTACCCGGTCGACGCCGAAGACTCGCTGTTCGCGCCCGGCTGGTCGCGTCCCTTCGGGACCGGCAGCGTGCCCTTCAGTGGTCCGCAGCTCGTCGTGCCCGGTGAACTCCTGACCTACAGGGCGTGCTGGTCGCAGCCGCTGTCCTGGCTCGGTGTCCTGGGCGCCCAACAGGTCGCCGTGGACCTCGCGCCGTTCGGTGCTCCCGGCGAGTGGCTGCACGCATCGCCTGACGCGCTGATCTTCGGGACCAGCGTGAGCCGCCCGCTGCCGAGCTGTCCGTGGTCGTTCGACCTCGTGTTCCGTGTGCCGTCCAGCCCGGCGCTCGAAGGCGGCAAGGTGTTCGCGCAGACGCTCCTGCTCGATCCGGCGGCCAACGCTCTCGGCGTGCGCGCGAGCAACGGTGTCGAGACGAGCATCGGGCGCGTGCCGGCCTACGCCTCCGGCACGCTCTTCGTGGCGAGCCCCACCGCGACCCAAGGGGTGCTTGGCACCGTCGCGGCGCCGGTCGCGCGGATCACCGGCGTGTTCCAGTAGGGCCGGGGTCGGCCGTCGACCCGCGAGGTCCGTCGCCGCGCGCGGTCGCGCCAGGAGCCGGCGCGCGACGAACCCTTCGGGCGGCGCCGTCATGCGCCGCCCGCGCGGCTCGGGTCGGGCACGTCCAGCTCCGTGCACAGGGCCGCCAGCTCGTCGGCGAAGCCCCGCCAGCGGAGCGCGTCGACGTCGGCTTCGATCGGGACGTCCTCGCGCAGGGTCGCGAGCTGCCGGTAGAGGAGCGCCTGCGGCCGCATCGCGGCGAGCGTCGCCGCGAGCCCGTCGGCGCCGCGCACGGCCACGTCCCACGCGCGCGGATCGTCCGGGATCCGCTCCAGGTGGCCGTAGCGCTGCAGCACGGTCGCGGCCGAGCGCGCGCCCCAGCGGGGCAGGCCCGGGATACCGTCGGCCTCGTCGCCGACCAGCGCGAGCCAGTCGGGGATCGACGCGGGCGGCACGCCGAACTTGGCGCGCACGCCGTCCTCGTCGAGCAGCAGGTTCCGGCGGCGGTCGAAGCCGACCACGCGGGTGCCGCGCACGCACTGCGCGAGGTCCTTGTCGGGCGAACACAGCAGGATGCGCTCGACCCGCGCGTCGGCGGCGTAGCGCGCCGCGCCGCTCGCCAGCGCGTCGTCGGCCTCGAACTCGACCATCGACCACACCACGACGCCGAGCGCGCGCACCGCGCGCTCGGCGA
>DATGPD010000125.1:0-3777 GCA_035305285.1 Planctomycetota bacterium | reverse complement strand
CGCCGGCGGTCGCGCTGCTCGCCGCCGTCGCCGCGCGGCGGGGCACGCCGCCGGGCCGGCTCGCGGCGCTCGTCGTCGTCGTGCGCTTCGCCGGCGCGCTCGCCGCACTGCCGCCCGTGCCGGCCGACGGCGGCTTCGCCGCGTGGCTTGCGGCCGAGACCGGCGCGGGGAGCCTTGCGGGGACGACCGCGGCGGCCGTCGTCCTCGCGGTCCTCGTGCTGCTTCCCGCGATGCCGTTGCGCGTGCTGCGCGAGGAGGCGCGATGAAGCGCGTGGTGCTGGTCGTCTGGCTCGCGTGCAGCGCGCTGCCCCTCCCGTGGCTCGCCGCGCGCGCCGGGCCGGGCCGCATCGGCGACGCGCTCGCGTCGCCCGCGGTGCAGGCGGCGCTGTCGGCCGGCCTGCTCACCGCGGCGCTCGCCGCCGCCTTCGCCCTCCTCCTTGCGTGGCCGGCCGCGGTCGCGCTCGCGACCGCGCGCTTCCTCGGCCGGGGCCCGGTCGTGCGCGTGTTGTGGTGGGGGTGGCTGTGCCCCGCGGTCCTGATCGCTGCCGGCGCGGGGTGGCCCGTCCTGCCGGCCGACCTGCCCGAGGCGGTGCGCGTCGCATGCGCGCAGCTCGTGTTCACGGTGCCGCTCGCGACGTTCGTCCTGTGCGTTAGCGACCGCGTGCCGCGCGCGCTGCGCGAGGAGGCGCGCCAGGACGGGCTCGGCCTGCTCGGCGAGGCAAGGCACGTGTTCGCGCCGGCCTGGGGTCGTGCGTCGATGCTCGCGTTCGCGGCGGCCTTCGGCGCGAGCCTCGCCGAGCCGGCCGTTGCGCTCGCGATGCGCGGCGGCGACCCGGTCGCGGGGGTGCTGCGTGCGGCGGGTCCCGACCTCGCCGCGCGCGCGCCGGTCGCGCTGGCGGCGCTCCTGCCGGCGTTGGGATGCGCACTCGCGCTCGGTGTGCTGTTGGCCGTGCAACGCGAAGGCCGCGCCGAGGGCTCGGGCAGCTCGTAGGGCTCGATCGTCTCCGTCCTCGCGGCCTCGGGCGTCACCCGGACAACGACCCCTTTGCGGCGTGGCCGCCGGCTGCGCCGGGAGGAGGACAGTCGGTCCACACCGCAGCACTGCGCCGGATGTCGCGCGCAGTCTCGACCGCTCGCCCGGTTCCGCGCCGTTGCCCGGACAGCCGAGCCTGCGTCGCCTGCAAGGCTTCCGGCCGCGAACGACCCGCTCCGCGTTGTCGAACTGGCAAGCCGCGCGTCCGGTCGTCGGGAAGCTACGCAGCTCGGCCCGAGGCCCGCGCCGCATGCGGCGCGAAGGCCGTCGCCGCGCCTTCGTCTCCGCGCCTCGAGGGCGAGAGCACCACGACCCGTCACGCAGACCGGATGCGCAGCCAACGCGGCTCTGCGGCGTCGCCGGGTGGGCGGGCCACGATCGGCGACGGATCCCCGACTTCCCGACGTGGCAGGGGGCGCAGATGCGCCCCCTGCTGCCGCGTCGCTCAGTTCCCGCTCGTCGGCTGCTCCGGCGGGAAGAACCGCTCCCACGTCGTCTTGTACCAATCCCAGCGCTGCGAGATCCCCGTCTTGTGCAGCGCGACGAGGATCCCCGCGATGACGAGCACGATGCCGACGACCCACGGCCACCTGCGCTTCTTCTCCGCGTAGGGGTCGACGAGCGAGCGTTCGCTGCCCGGAGGCAGCGCGGCCGAGTCGGTCAGCGACGCGCCGAGCGGGATGTTGACCTTCACGCGGCCGTTCACCGCCCAGCCGTTGGCGTCCAGGATCGGGCCGAGGTTGCGCTGGCGCAGCTTCAGCCACGCGATCACCATCGCCGGCCCGGAGATCAGCAGGATCAGGCCGAGCACGCCGAGCGGCATCCAGATGCCGAGCCCGAAGAATGCCTGCATGATCGCGCCGAGTGCGGCGGTGATGCCGCCGACCGCGACGCCGAGCGCGGCGACGACGCCGACGTCGAATCGCGGCTTGGCGGGTGCGGCCGCCGGCTGCGCGCCGTTGCCGACCACGGCGGTCGCCGTCTGCAGGCGTTCGAGCGACGCGGAATCCGCGGCCGCCGCGCGCTTGGCGACCTGCTCCTCGATCCACCGCATGAGCTTCTTGTACGGCGACCAGAACGCCTGCCCGATGCTGATCGGCTGGTCGATGATCGAGCGGATCGTCGCGTCCCAGTCGCGGCCCTTGCGGTCGTAGAACACGCCGTTGCGGCCGACGAACAGATGGTCGGAGTCGCCGGCGGTGAACGCCGCGGCGATGAACATCTTCTCGGCGCCGCCCGCGCGCGTGCACTCGCAGTAGGCCAGGTAGGTCTTCGACATCGCGGCGAGCGTGGCGTGCTTGGCCGGATCGTCGACGCGCACGCACAGGTCGCAGGACCGCCCGTCGAGGTACAGCGTGCCCGCCTGGAACACGGCAGGGCGCCGGGCGAAGAAGTCGGTGAAGGAGACGTAGTTCTGCAGCAGGTGGTGCAGGTCGCGGTGCAGCCGGACGAGCTTCTCCACCGACGTGATCGCGTCGATCTCCGGCGCGACCGCGGCGTCGGCCTCGATCGCCTGGCGCAGCGCTTCGCGCGCGTTGCTCGCGAGGATCTCGCGCACGCGCTCGATGCCCAGCTTCTCCACCGAGGCGCCCGCCTTGCTCGTCTGCCACGTGCCGTACGCCGCGAGCTTGCCGAGCAGCGCGCTCCAGTCGGCCTCGCTCAAGGCGGTGTGGTCCTTGCCGAGCAGCGGCACGACGGCCGCCTGGCGGAACGCCTCCACCTCGTCGGCCCACGCCGGATTGATGCCAGGCCCGAACGGCAGCGACGCGCCGCCTTCGACGGGCGCGATCGGCAGGTGCCGCACCTCGGGCAGGCCGATCGTGAGCACGCGGTCGGCCAGCTCCGCGTAGTCGTTCTCCGAAGCCTTGAGCAAGCCCGCGGCGCGCGGGTCGAACGCCGCGAGCCGGCAGCGCGCGAAGAAATCGTCGATCTTGGCCCGTACCGCCTCGGTCGCGCGCCACGCAGCCGCGGTCCCCTCCGGACCGAGCGGCAGGACGTTGCCGTCCGCCGCCGCGAGCTGGTCGTGCCACGCGGCGTATGCCTCGGCGTCGGCGAAGAACTGCTCGGCGCGCGCGAGGTCGATCCCCGGCTTGCCGCTGCGGTCCGGCACCGAACCCAGGCAGAACATCGCGTCTTCGGCGACACGGCGGACGATCGGGTCGTCGATCGTGTCGGGCGGCACGATGCCGTCGCCGTTGCAGCGCGCCTGCGCGAAGATCCGGCCGGTCTCGGCTGCGTCGGCGACGGTGATCGTCGTCGCGTCTTTGCGTCCGAGCGACGCGAGGATGTGGCGCGCCGACGCGAGCAGGCGCTTGCCTTCGGGCTTGGTCGAGTCGATCGCCGCGAGCGGCAGTCCGTCCTTGCCGCGGACCAGCTCGTCCGGGTTGCGCAGCACGTCTGCCAGCCACTTGATCGCGGCGAGGATCTCCGGCGCGCGCACGTGGCCGTCGGCGTCGGTATCGAGCAGCTCCAGGGTCCGCTCGTCGAACTCCAGCCCGCGCACCGGGCAACTCAGCGCGACCCACAGCTTCTGGTCGAGCAGGTGGAGGTTGACGATGTCGGCACCGGTGTCGAGACGCACCTGATCGACGCCGCCGGCGCGGTAGAACCGCCAGCGGTGCCGCGGGGGGACGGCTGCTTTGGCCATGGTTTGGTCGGCTGAGACGGGACGGCCGCGCCGGCAGGAGTCGGAGGCGACGACGGCCGGGCTAGGGTTGCGGGGCGCCGCGCGGCGGTCAAGCGTG
>DATGPD010000124.1:0-4903 GCA_035305285.1 Planctomycetota bacterium | reverse complement strand
GACGGAACGACGTGGACGCAGCGCAACCCGAATCCCGCACCGCTCGCGCGCTCGCGCCATACCCTCGTGTTCGATGCTGCGCGCGGCGTGTGCCGGCTGTTCGGCGGCTACAACATCCGCCTGCAGTCCGACACGTGGGAGTGGGACGGCACCACGTGGCGCCAGGTCGCGACGAGCGGTGCGCCGCCGCGGATGTACCACGCGATGGCGCACCAGGACGCGCGCGGCACGTCGCTGGTCTTCGGCGGCTACGACCTGTCCGTGCCCCTCGCCGACACGTGGGAGTTCGTCACCGGGCCGCCGTGCGCCACGCCGGTCGCGTTCGGCTGCGAGACGCCGCACTGCGACGGTGCGCCGCGCGTGTCGGCCCCGTCGTGCGCGAGGGTCGGCAACGGCGCGTTCGCGCTGGAGATCGCCAATGCGATCCCCGACGAGCAGGGAGTCGCGGGCGGCCTGCTGTTCCTCAGCGCGCAGGCGGCCGCGGGGCAGTCCCTGCCGTGCAGCAGCAGCGTCGCGCAGCGCCTGTGCTTCAACGTCGTGCCACCCGGGATCGGCTTCGCGGTTCCGATCGACGCGCGCGGCCGCGGCCGGCTACCGCTGCCGATCCCCGGCGACCCGGTGCTCGCCGGTGGGACCGTGTTCGGACAGTTCGTGAACGCCCATCCCGGGCGGGGGTGCGCGTGCGCACTGGGCCCGGGCGCGGGGTTCACGTCGTCCAGGGGCATCCGCATCTCGTTGCAGTAGGCGTTCCGACGGGAGTCGGGAACGGCACGTCGCGGTCGGCGGCGGCGCGAGGCCGCGGTCTCGACCAGCCGATCGGGTCTCGGGCTGGGCGACAACTTCCGGCGCGCGGTCGGCGCACGCATTGTGCTCGAGAAGCAGGCGCGATCCGGCGGTCGACCACGTGCTGCCGCCCGTGATCCCGCGGGCCGGGCACAAAGCGCACCGCGGGGATCCGGCTCGTCCTCGAAGTCGTGCAGTGGGCGAGGGGCGCCGCCCTACCCGCGCGGGTCGGCGACCCGACCGATGAAGAGGATCGCACCGCTGTCGCGATGGAGGATCACGAACAAGAACGGTCGGTCGGCGCGCACGACGATCGGGTCCTCGGGAAGCGGCGCGCTCGTGGGCGCCATACCCACGCCCGTCGCGGCGGCGGCCTCGGTGCCCGCCTCATCGACCCGCACGAACGTCTTGTGCACGACCGTGCTGATGAACAGGTCCTTGCCGCCGGTCATCGGCGAGAAGTCGGCGCGGTCCCGCTCGAACGCATCGGCGATGCCCAGCGCGCGCAGCGGGTCGCGCAGCTCGTAGTCACACGACAGGGACCAGCGCGGGAGGTGCAGCTCGACCCTGGTCGGGGCCAGCGCGTCGCGCATCGGCCAGCTTGCAGCCATCTCCTGCTGCGCGCGTGCGACCCCATCGCGTTCGAGCGGGACGATCAGGCGCATGGCGAGCACGTCGCCGCGGAGCGGCAGGTCGACGACGTGCGCGTGCTCGGTCCGCGCGTAGTGCAGGCGGCCGGTACGCACCATCGTGTCCACTTCCACCGCCGTCTTGCCGATCAGCGCGAACTCCTCCTTGCGCGTCGCGTGCTCCGGAAAGGGCACTGCCCACGGCGCATTGAGGTACACGCAGTTGACCAGCACGAGGATGCTGTCGGGGTCCGGCCGGCCCGGCGGGAAGAGGTCGCGGATGCGGTTGCCGGTGCGGCTCTCGACCCAGCGGTTGATCGTCGAGCGTGCGGCGGGCAGCCGGAAGTCGATCGTGCGCGGCGGCGCCTCGAACACGTCGGTGAGCACCTTCACGTAATCCTGCTGCAGTCCCGGCTCCTGCTGCACCCAGGCGGCGTTGGCGACCGCCAGTTCGTAGGCTTCGACCTCGCGGTCGCCCGCGCGCACCGACGGCGGCGCAACCGCCTCACGCAGGCGCGCCACCTCGCGCCAGGCCCCGCCGTCAGCCACGCCGAGCGCGGCATCGAGTTGGCTCGCCGTGTCACCCGCCGCGCCCGCGCGCGCCATCGCGAGCGCGATGGCCGCCGACCAGGGCGACAGGCACGCGTTGCCGTCCTCGCCGGCCGCCGCGGCGAACAGGCGGAACGAGAACGCCGCCAGGCCGGGCGGGCGCTGCGCCCCGAGCGGGCCGGTCAGCACGGGTGACACCATGAGTGGCAGGAACGCGGGGAGGAACCGCGAACGAAGAGGCATCGACATGGCAAGGTTCGGAGAAAAGCCGGGGCCCGACGCGATCGTGGCAGCATGGTTCCGGAAAAGCGGCACGCGCGTGTGCCGGCATCCGTGACGCGATCGCCGTGCCGGCGGGCAGAGGCGTGTGTCTGCCGCGCCGGATGCAGCAGCTGCAAGACACGCCCCCTGGCGCCGGCGGCCGCTCACCGGTGCGGTTCACCGCGTCGCGGGCGCCGGAGCCTCCGCGCCGCGCGCATGTGCCTCCCGCCCCTCCGCGTACGCCACCGCCGTGATCGACAGCGACGCGCTCCAGTCCGGCAACGGAAACACCACGAACCGGAACGCGGACGCCGGCCGGAACTCGTAGCGCAGATGCGCCAGCCCGTCCGCACCCAGTTCCCGCGCCTCCTTCACCAACCTCGCCACGCCGCGGTGCAGGTCCACCGGCACGATCGGCACGAGCCCGAGCACGTAGAACCCGAGCTTCTCGTAGGCGAGCGCCGAGATCGGTCGCGCGCCGGGAGGCAGCGCGTCGGCGGTCACCGTGAACCCCTCGGGCTCGGCGTAGGCCGTGACGTCCGCGTGCGTCATCGACACGCAGCCCTGGACCAGCAGCACGGCGACGGCCCACGCGATCCCGACGATCCTCGCCACGACGGACAGATCGGCACGGCGCGGGCCCCGTGTGAAGAGCCTCCGCGCCACGCCGCCGCCGCTCACGAACTCGCTGCGCCGCCGGCGCCGTCCTCCCACCCGCCGCCGAGCGCGCGGTACAGCCGCACCAGAGAGTTGGCGATCGCGGCCTCGCTCTGCGCCACCTCGTCCTCCAGCTCGGCGAGCGTGCGCTCGGAGTCCAGCACCGGCTGGAAGTCGGACAGCCCGTCGCGGTACTGCGCCCGCGCCAACTCGACCGAGCGCCGCGCCTGCGTCTGCGCCGCGAGCAGCGCGGCGCGCCGCGCCTGCTCGCGCACGAACGCGGTCATCGCGTTCTCGGTCTCCTCGAGTGCGGTGAGCACCGTGCTCTGCCACTGCAGCAGCGCCTGCTCGGCGCGCGCGTCCTGCGCCCGCACCCGGTTGCGCAGCCGGCCGCCGTCGAACAGGTTCCAGCGCAGCGACGGCCCGATGCCGAACACGCGGCTGTCGCCGTCGAACACCTCGCCGACGTGGTCCGCCTCCAGCCCGAGGCTGCCGAGCAGCGACAGGCGCGGGTAGAGGTCGCCCTCGGCGACCCCGATGCGCGCGGTCTCCGCGGCGAGCACGCGCTCGGCGCGACGCACGTCGGCGCGCCGGCGGAGCAGGTCGGCGGGCACGCCGACCGCGACCCGGGCGGGCGGCACGGGGATCGGCGCGGTCCGCGCCAGTTCCTCCATCTCGCCGGGCGACCGGCCGAGCAGGACCGCGAGCCGATTCTCGGCGGCGCGCAGGCCTGCCTCGAGCGCCGGGACGCGCGACCGCGTCGCCTCGACGTTGGTCGTCGCCTGCGCGACGTCGCGTTCGCGCACGAGGCCCGCGTCGAAGCGCGCCTGCACGAGCGCGAGCGTCTGCTCCTGCAGCGCGACGTTGGTGCGCGCGACGTCCAGTCGGCGCTGGAAGGCGCGCACGTCGACGTACGCCGCCGCGGTCTCCGCCGCGACCAGCACGAACACGTCCCGTGCGTCCTCGATGGTCGCGCCCAGGTCGGCGTCGGCCGCCTCGACCGCGCGTCGCACGCGGCCCCACAGGTCGACTTCCCACGCCGCGCCCAGGCCGATGGTGTAGCGGTCGAACTCGGTCGCGAACGCGCCGAACGGCGTGTTCTCGCTGTCGCCGCGCCGCTGGTAGGCGGCGTCGAGGTCGACGCTCGGCAGGCGTTCGCCGGCGGCGATGCCGCGCAGCGCGCGCGCCTCGCGCACGCGGGCGAGCGCGGTGCGCAGGTCGAGGTTCTCGCGCGCCGCGCGCTCGACCAGGCGGTCGAGCACCGGATCGCCGAAATGGGTCCACCATGCCGCGAGCTCCGCGGGCGCGGCGGCGAGCCCGCCGTTGCCCGGCGGCTCGCGCCACGCCGCGGGTACCTCGGCGCGCGGGGGTTCGTAGTCGGGACCGACGGCGGCGCAGCCGGCCGCGAGCAGCGCGGCGAGCGACGGCGCGAACGACGAGCGACGGGGGGCGTTCATGCGGATGCGACCTCCAGGACGCCGGCCACCTCGCGCGCCTCGGCGTCGCGCTGCGCGAGCAGCGCCGCCTGCCTGCGGTGGTCCGCGGCGAGCAACGAGTAGAAGACCGGCACGACGAACAGGGTGAACAGGGTTCCGACGGTCATCCCGGCGACCAGCACCGTGCCGATGCTGTTGCGCGCCTCGGCGCCGGGGCCGGTGACCAGCACGAGCGGGAAGTGGCCGAACACGGTCGCCGCCGAGGTCATCAGCACCGGACGCAGCCGGGTGAGCGCGGCCTCGCGCAGCGCGGCTGCCTTGGCCAGTCCGCGGCGCTGCAGCGTGTTGGCGAACTCGACGATCAGGATGCCGTTCTTCGCTATCAACCCGACCAGGGTGATCAAGCCAACCTGTGAGTAGACGTTGATGGTGGTCCAGTCGACGTAGGCAAACAGCAGGGCACCACTGATCGCCAGGGGCACGGAACCTAGCAACACGATCAGCGGATCGCGGAAGCTGCGGAACTGCGCGGCGAGCACCAGATAGACCAGCAGGATCGCGAAGCCGAGCGTCGTGACTAGAGTCGAA
>DATGPD010000123.1:0-5092 GCA_035305285.1 Planctomycetota bacterium | reverse complement strand
GCCGCCGGCGGCAGCGGCCCGCCGCCCGGCAGCCGCTGCTCGAGCGGCGGCACGCGTGTGACCGGATCGCCGCGGCGCCGTCGCCGCGCGATGCGCACGTCGCTGCACGCGCGCGGCTCGCAGCCAACGCGCCGCGCGATGTGGCGCCAGCGCGGGCCGTGGCCGCGCTCGCCGTGCAGCAGGTACGCTTCCGCGTGCGCCATCTCGTGGAGCATCGTGTCCAGCCGGTGGCGGTCGTTGGGCCGGAGCATGAGGTCCACGTTGAGCGCGATCTCGAGCACGGCGCGCTCGGCGGCGCCGTCGTCGTACCGGATCTGGCCGAGACGGCGCCGCATGCGGTCGCTGAGCCGCAGCGGGATGTCCGGCGGCAGCCGCCCGGCGAAGCACGCGTGGTTGAGCCGCAGGTACAGCTCGCGCAGGTACGCGCGCTGCTCGGGCGTGCCGCAGCACGGCGCGGGCCGCGGCGCCCGGCCGTTGCCGTTCGTCCCGTGCCGGGCGCGTGCGGTCTCCAGCGCGGCCGCGAGCGGCGGCCAGTCGCGGATCGCGCGCACGGCGTGCTCGTACGCGCGCGTGCGCCGCGGGCCGGCCGTCGCGACGACGGCGAACGCGTCCAGCAGCTCGGGCGGCGCGGCGGCGAACGCGGCGTTCAGGTTCAGCACCTGGCCGTGGCGCGTCAGCGAGAAGATCGTGCTGCGGGTCTCGCGGAAGACGACGCGGCGCAGCCCGTCCGCACCGCGCGCGCGGAGCTCGCCCAGGAAACCGTGTGGCGTGAGTGGCGTCACGCGGGGAAAGATAGGGCCGGGGCGAGGGCGAGGGCGAGGGTGCGAACCGCAGGGGCGAGGGCGAGGGCGCCGGTGCGCGGCCGGAAGCCGGCGCCGCGCCGGGAGTCACGACCGGCGCCGCGCCGGGAGCCACACCGGCGCGGCGAACCGGCGGTGCGCTCTACTCGCCGCGCAGCGCGGCCATCGGGTCCACGCGCGCCGCGCGCCGTGCGGGCAGCCAGCTCGCGGCGAGCACGGTCCCGCCCAGCACGAGCGCGACCGCGGCGAACGTGACCGGGTCGAGCGGCCGCACGCCGTAGAGCAGGCCGGTGATCAGGCGGGCGGCGCCGGCCGCGAGCGCGACGCCAATGGCGAGCCCCGTGGCGCCGAGCGCGGCGCCCTGCCGCACGACGAGGCGGGTCACGTCGTCCGTGCGCGCGCCGAGCGCCATGCGGATGCCGATCTCGCGCGTGCGCTGCCCCACGCCGTACGCGACGACGCCGTACAGCCCGACCGCGGCGAGCAGCAGACCGAGCACGCCGAACGACCCGAGCAGCGACGCGCCCGCGCGCTGCGGCAGGAGCGCCAGCCCGAAGTGCTCCTCGAGCGCCTTGAGCCCCGTGATCGGCAGGTCCGGGTCGAGCGCGCGCACCTGCGCGCGCACGGCAGCCGCGAGCGCGAGCGGGTCGCCTGCCGTGCGGATGTGCACGGTCATGTCCGCCCGGTACTGCTGCGCGAACGGGATCCAGACGTAGGGCCGCGGCTCCTCGGTCAGCGAGCGGTACTTCCCGTCGCGCGCGACGCCGACGACCTCCGCGAACCGCTCGCCGTCGTACCGGATCCGCTTGCCCAGCGCGTCTTCGCCCGGCCAGAAGCGGCGGGCGAACGTCTCGTTCACGACGACGACGGGCAGCGAGCCCGCACGGTCCTCCGCCGTGGACGCGCGCCCGCGTACGAGCGGGATCCCCATCGTCTCGAAGTAGCGCACGCCGACGATGTTGAAGTCGAACTCCATGTCCTCGCCGGGCCGCGGCTCGTAGCCCTCCACGGCGATGAAGCGGCGCTGCCGGTCGAGCCCGAGCGGGACGTTGTCCGCGAGCGTGACGGCGCGCACGCCGGGCAGCGCTTCGAGCCTTGCCGCGAGCTGATCGTAGAAGCCGCGAGCGCGCGCCTCGTCGTAGCCCTGGATCGCGACGGGCAGGTCCAGCAGGAGCATGTTCGACGTGTCGAAGCCGGGGTCGGCCGTGTGCGCGTGCTGGAGCCCGCGGACGAACAGGCCGGCGACCGCGAGTAGCACGACGCACGCGGCGATCTGGCCGACGACGAGCGCGTCGCGCAGCGCGATGCGGCGCAGGCCGCGGCCGGCCGCGGGCTGCTCGTTCTTGAGCGCGCTGACGAGGTCGAGCCGCGTCGCGCGCAGCGCGGGCACGAGCCCGAACACGATGCCGGTCAACATGGTGACCGCGAGGCCGAAGCCGAGGACCGTGCCGTCGATGCCGAGGTCGAGGTCGACGGGCACGGGCAGCGGCGGGTCGAAGCGCATGAGCAGGTCGGTCGCCCACAGCGCGAGGAAGACGCCGGCAGCGCCGCCGAGCGCGGCAAGCAGCACGCTCTCGGTCAGGAGCTGGCGGACGAGGCGCCAGCGGCCCGCGCCGAGCGCGAGCCGCGCGGCGACCTCGCGGCGCCGGCCGGCGGCGCGCGCGAGCAGCAGGTTCGCCACGTTGGCGCAGCCGATGAGCAGCACCAGCGCGACGACGGCCATGAGCAGGCCCATGAGCCCGAGCACGGGACCGCGCACCATGGGGAAGAGCCGCGCGTCGCGCTCGGGGAGCGCGGTGAGCAGCCGGCCGCGGCCGCGAATGTCGGTCCAGGCGTCGGGGTAGGCTGCGCGGAGCGCGAGCGCCAACAGGTCCAGGCGTGCGCGCGCCTGCTCGATCGTGGCGCCGGGGCGCAGGCGTGCGGTGACGAGCAGGCCGCGGTCGCCGCGGCGGTCGATGTCGAGCCCGCCCGCGCCGAGCTGGCGGTTCATCATCCAGGTGACCCACACGTCGCTGCGGAGCCCGCGCAGCGAGCCCTGGAACCCGGCCGGCGCGACGCCGATCACGGTGAACGGGTAGCCGTTCAGGCGCACCGTGCCGCCGACCACCTGCGGGTCGCCGCCGAACCGGCTCTGCCACAGCCCGTGGCTGATCACCGCGACCGCGTGCGTGCCCCGCGTCGCGGACTCCTCCGGCAGGAACGTGCGACCGTGCGCCGCCTGGATGCCAAGCACGTCGAAGTAGTTCCCCGTCACCATCTCGCCGAACACGACCTCGGAGCCTGTGCCGTCGTTCAGCGACAGCGCGCGCGGCGTGTACGCGATCACGCCCTCGAAGACGTCGTCCAGCGCCCGTATCTCGAGGTAGTCCGGGTACGAAGACGCTCTGAGCCGCGGGCCGCTGAAGTCGCTCGTGTAGACCGAGACCAGGCGCTCCGGCTCCTGCACGTGCGGTGGCGGCCGCAGCAGCACCGCGTTGACGAGGCTGAAGATCGTGGTGTTGGCGCCGATGCCCAGCGCGAGCGTCAGCACGGCGGCGAGCGTGAAGCCGGGGCTGCGCAGCAGGACGCGGGCGCCGTAGCGCAGGTCCCGAAGCAAGGTATCCATGGAACGATCCCCGTCGGCGGTCGTGGTGCGATGGCCGGCCCGGTCGCGCAGGTGTGGTCGAGGGCCGCGGCTCGTGCGGGGCGCGGAGGGAAGTGGCGTGCCAGCACTCCGCGGGCCAGCAACGAATTGCGGCAGTTGAACTTGCCGCGCATGCAGCGCTTGCGGGGGGGGCGCACCCGGCGCCAGCCGTGGGATGCGGCGGTCCCGATATCGGACAGTGCCGCCCCGCCCTCGCGGGGCTCGAATGCCGGCGGAAGCGGTCAGGGGCCGACTCCGGGGCGCCCCTGGACCGCCGCCCCCCACGGACCCATAATTCCGCCGACACTCCCGACAACGACAGTCACCACCGACAGGGGAGCGAGCCGATGACCTGCAACGGCATGAGCCGGCGCCTCGATCCGACCATCGTCCCCGTGCTGCTCGCGGCCGTGCTGGCGGCCGCGTGTGAGGGCGGCGGCCAGCCGGCGGACGAGCCGGGGATGGAGGGTGCGGCGGAGGCGGTGCGGACGCCTGCGTCCATCACCGTCGCGGAGGCCGGCCTCCAGACGCCGGAGTCCGTGCTGCACGACCCCGTGGCCGACGTCTACATCGTCTCCAACATCAACGGCAACCCGACGGACAAGGACAACAACGGCTTCCTCAGCCGCGTCACGCCGGACGGCGAGGTCGCGGAGCTGAAGTGGGTGGAGGGCGGCCAGAACGGCGTCACGCTGCACGCGCCCAAGGGCTCGGCGATCAAGGGCGACACGCTGTTCGTCGCGGACATCGACACGGTGCGCATGTTCCACCGCGAGACGGGCGCGGTGCTCGGCGCGCGCGGCGTGCCGAACGCCACGTTCCTGAACGACATGACGGTCGGCCCGGACGGCACCGTCTACGTCACGGACATGGGCGTGCGCGCCGGCGCCGGGGGCTTCGAGCCGTCCGGCACGGCCGCGGTCTACCGCTTCGGTCCCGACGGCCAGCCGCAGGCGATCGCACAGGGCGACGCGCTCTCGTCCCCCAACGGCATCGTCGCGGACGACCAGGGCGTGATCGTCGTGCCGTTCGGCGGCAACCGGCCGTTGCGCATCGACGCCGGCGGCAACATCACGCCGATGGACAGCCTGCCCGCGGGCACGCTCGACGGCGTGGTCCGGCTCGACGACGGCTCCCTG
Source organism: Planctomycetota bacterium (assembly GCA_035305285.1). GTDB lineage: Bacteria > Planctomycetota > UBA1135 > UBA1135 > UBA2386 > DATGPD01. The sequence goes on along the minus strand of DATGPD010000123.1, from coordinate 530 downwards.
CTCGTCTCGAGCTGGGACGGCCAGGCCGTGTACCACGTGATGCCCGGCCACACCATGGTCGCGGTCGGCGAGGTCGAGTCTCCCGCCGACATCGGCTTCGACCGCCAGCGCAACCGCGTGCTCATCCCGATCTTCACGGGCAACCGGCTGGAGATCCGGTCGGGGATGTGAGGGGGGCTGGCCTGCCGGAACACACGTACTCGTGCACGCTCACGTGCACGAGTACGTGAGGCCAGCGCCGCGGCCAGCTCGTCACGCCGCCCGCCGCAGCCCGCCCGTGCGCACGCCCTCGATGATCCGCCGCGCGGCGGCGCGGCCGCTCGCCATCGCGCCGTGCACCGTCCCGATCGCCGCGCCTTCCGCCAGCGCCTCGCCCGCGAAGAACAGCGTGTCCGCGACCGGCTGCGCGAGCGCGTCCCGCGCGTCCTCGCCGCCGACCGGCACGTAGCTGTAGGCGCCGCGCGCGAACGGGTCCGCCGACCAGTCGTGGTGGTGCCAGGCCTCGAGCCGCGACTCGACCGCGCCCCGGC
>DATGPD010000122.1:0-6828 GCA_035305285.1 Planctomycetota bacterium | reverse complement strand
GCCAAGTCGTCGGCTCCCGCCAAGGAGCCCGGAAAGAGCTGACCCGCGCCACCGGATCGGCCGGCAAGGCGAGGACGCGGCGGCGCGCCTCTACCGGTCCGCGGGGTTCGCGGTCGTCGCGCGCAACCTGCGCACTACCCTGGGCGAGCTCGACCTCGTCGTGCGCCGCGGCAGCCTGCTCGCGGCGGTGGAGGTGAAGACCCGGCGCGGCGGCGCGCCCGAGCGCACGGTCGGCGACGAGGAGCTGGCGCGCCGCGCACGGGCGCTCGCGGCGGTCGCGCGCGTGCTCGCGCCGGACGTCCGGCGCCTGCGGCTGCGGGTGGACGTCGCTGCAGTCGTGTGTCGCAAGGACGGCACACTCGAGGTCCTCGTGCTGCCCGGCCGCGAGCTGCCGTGCGGGTGACGCGCGCTCCCCGGCGCGCAGGGCACGGCCGGCGTCCGACGCGGAGCGGACACGCGCCGCGATCCGGCGCAACCGGGCGGCCGGCGGGCGGCGCTGCCCGCACCCCGGACGACGTCGGCCGGCGCGACGCCCCGTTCTGGAAAGGGCTGGGGTGCGCCGATAACAAGGGCCCCGCCCCTCCGGGTTCTCCGATGGCCACCCTAGCGCAGCAGATCATTCCCAAGCGGAAGCTCCTGCTGATCGCGTCGGAGACGGTCGTGCTCGGTGCGGTGCTGTTCTTCGGCAGCACGCTGCCGCCGCTCGGATCCTGGCCGTTCGACGGCGCCGCGGACCGCGGCTCGCTCGCCCACCTGCTGCTGTCGTGCCTGACGATCGCCGTGCTGTGCCAGGCGTCCCTCTCGTACAGCGACCTGTACGACTGGAACCTGTCGCAAAACCGCTCCGAGCTGCCCAACCGCCTGCTGCACGCGTGCGGCTACGCGCTGGTGATGCTCGCGGTGCTCGTGTTCCTGTCGCCGCGCCTGTTCCACTTCCCCGGGCTGCGCAACCAGACGTGGCCGCTGATCGTCCTCGTGCTCACCGGGTTCGCGGCGATCTGGGGGTGGCGACTCTGCTTCCACTGGTTCTTCTACAAGTGGAACTTCGGCGAACGGGTGGCGGTGCTCGGCAGCGGCGATGTCGCGCGCGAGACGGTCGACCTGATCCGCTCGCACCCGGTGTCCGGCTTCGAAGTCGTCGGTGTCATCTGCAGCGACCCCGACGACCGGCGCGACTACGGCGCGCCGATCCTCGGCGTACAGGCCGACGTGCGCGATCTGGTCGACAAGCACCGCATCGCGCGCATCGTCGTCGCCCTCTCCGACCGGCGCGGCCGGCTGCCGGTGAACGCGCTCCTGATGTGCCGGCTCGCGGGCGTGAAGATCGAAGAGCGCGAGATGATGTACGAGCGCATCCACGGCAAGATCGCGCTCGAAGGGCTGCGCCCGTCGTACCTCATCTTCGGCTCGGGGTTCTCGCAGCCGCCGGCCGCGGTCGCGATCAAGCGCACGATCGACATCGTCGCCTCGCTCGCCGGCCTCGTGCTGTCGGCGCCGATCACCCTGGCCGCCGTGCTCGCGATCAAGCTCGACAGCCGCGGCCCGGTGTTCTTCCGCCAGCCGCGGGTCGGGCAGCACGGGGTGCAGTTCAACGTCCTCAAGTTCCGGACCATGCGCGTCGACGCGGAAAAGCACACCGGTCCGGTGTGGGCCAGGGCGAACGACGACCGGATCACCCGGGTCGGACGCCTGCTGCGTCTGACGCGCATCGACGAGATCCCGCAGATGATCAACGTCCTGGCCGGGCACATGTCGTTCGTGGGCCCGCGTCCGGAACGCCCGTTCTTCGTCGAGGAGCTGACCAAGCAGATCGACTTCTACCCGCTGCGGCTCACCGTCAAGCCGGGGATCACCGGCTGGGCACAGGTGCGGCACCCGTACGGCGCCTCGGTCGAGGATGCGCGCGAGAAGCTGCGCTACGACCTGTACTACGTCAAGAACATGAGCCCGCTCTTCGACCTGAACATCATCCTGCGCACGGTGGGCGTGATCCTGTTCGGCAAGGGGGCGCGATGAGCCGCTGCCGGATCCTGGTCGCCGACGACCTCAGCCCGGCGGGCATCGAGCTGCTGCGCGAGGTCGGCGAGGTCACCGTGCAGACCGGGCTCAAGGAGGACGCGCTGCGCGACGCGCTGCCCCCCTACCACGCGCTGGTCGTGCGCTCGGCGACCAAGGTCACCGCGCGCGTCCTGGAGCGCGCCGAGAACCTGTCGGTGATCGGACGCGCCGGCATCGGCGTCGACAACATCGACGTGGCCGCGGCGACCGAGCGCGGCATCGTGGTGATGAACACCCCGGACGCGGGCGCCACGACCACCGCCGAGCACGCGATCGCGCTGCTGCTCAGCATGGCGCGCAACATTCCGGCGGCGGACGCGGCGCTCAAGGCCGGGCGCTGGGACAAGAACAAGTTCGTCGGCGTCGAGCTGCGCGGCAAGACGTTCCTGGTCGTCGGCCTCGGCAAGATCGGCCGGCTGGTGGCGCAGCGCGGCGTGGGCCTCGGGATGACGGTGATCGGACACGACCCGTACATCGACGAGCGCAGCGTCCCCGAGGGCGTGCGCCTCGTCGACCTCGACGAGGGACTCGCCGAGGCGGACTTCGTGAGCATCCACGTTCCGCTGCTCGACAGCACGCGCAACCTGTTCGACGCGCGGCGCCTCGCGCGCATGAAGCCGGGCGCGCGCCTCGTGCACGCCGCGCGCGGCGGGATCGTCGACGAGGACGCTCTCGCCGACGCTCTGGAGTCGGGCCGCCTCGCGGGCGCCGCAGTCGACGTGTTCGTCGACGAGCCGCTGCCCCCCGACCACCGCCTACGCCGGACCCGGAACCTGGTGCTCACCCCGCACCTCGGCGCGAGCACGGTCGAGGCCAAGGACGCGGTGTCGATCGACGTCGCCGAGCAGGTCGCGACCTGCCTGCGCCGCGGGATCGTGCTGAACGGCGTCAACGTGCCGCCGATCTCGCCGAGCGAGGCACAGATCGTCGCGCCCTTCCTCGACCTGTGCCACGACCTCGCCGCGTTCCTGGCGCAGGTGTTCGAAGGCCCCCTGGAGACCGTCCGGGTGACGTTGCAGGGCGCGATCCCCGAGCGGGCCAGCCAGCCGTTGCTCGTCGCCGCGCTCACCGGCGCGCTGCAGAAGCGCGCCGACCGGCCGGTGACCCCAGTCAACGCGCGGCGCATCGCGGAGAGCCTCGGGATCCGCACGCACGTCGAGACGTCGGCGATGAAGCGCGACTTCGTCAGTCTGGTGCGCATCGAGATCCTCGCCGGCGGCGAACGCCACCGCGCGAGCGGCACGGTGCTCGGCCACCGGCACGGCAGGCTGGTCGAGCTGGACGACTGGCTGCTCGACGCCATCCCCGAGGGGCCGTTGCTCGTCACCTTCCACCGCGACGAACCCGGCGTGGTCGGCGCGGTCGGCACGCTGCTCGGCGAGGCGAAGGTCAACATCTCGCGCCTGCAGCTCGGCACGTCCGAGGCCGACGGGGGCGAAGCGCTCGGCATCTGGAACCTCGGCGCGCCGCTCGACGAGGCGGTGCTGGCGCGCGTACGCGCCCTGCCCGCGGTCCGCCGCGCGTGCCTGGTGCAGTGAGCGCCGCGCACGCCCGTCCGGCCGCGCGCGCGCCGTTCGCGTCGGTGTGGTTCGACTGCGACTCGACCCTGTCGACGATCGAAGGGATCGACGAGCTGGCCCGCGCCCGCCCGGAGTGCGCCGCGGCGATCGCCGAGCTGACCCGCCGCGCGATGGACGGCGCGATCCCGCTGCAGCAGGTCTACGGCGAGCGGCTGCGCCGGATCGCGCCGACGCGCGCCGAGGTCGAGGCGCTGGCCAGGCGCTACGTGGCGACGCTCGTGCCGGGCGCGCGCGAGACCGTCGCCGCGCTGCGGCGGCTCGGCAAGACCGTCGGCATCGTGTCCGGCGGGCTGCGGCCCGCGGTGCTCGCGGTGGCGCACGAGCTGTCGATCCCCGCCGAGCACGTGCACGCCGTCGACGTCCGGTTCGCCGCGGACGGCGGCTACGCGGGGTTCGACGCGGGCTCGCCGCTCGCGCGCAGCGGCGGGAAGCGCGACGTGATGGCCGCGCTGCCCGCCGCGCTGCAGCCGGCGGCGCTCGTCGGCGACGGGATGACCGACCTGGAGGCGAAGGGCGCGGTCGCGTGCTTCGTCGGCTTCGGCGGCGTCGTGCGGCGCGCCAGCGTCGAGGCGGAGGCCGACGCGTTCGTGCCCGGGCCGTCGCTCACCGGCGTGCTCGACGTGCTGCTCACCGCGCAGGAACGCGCACAGCTCGACGACGGCGGACGCCGATAGCTGCCCTGCCGGCGCGGCACGCGCTGCCGCAGGCGCGCGCGTCCCGCCCTCCCCCGGCCGCGCGCACCGCGCGTCGCCGGGCGCGCCGGAACGACTTTCGCGGACCTCGCCCACCGTGCGACGATCCCTGCTCGACCCATGACGACCTCCGACCCCGCGCATCCGATCCTGTTCATCCCCGGACCCGTGGAGGTCGACGCGGAGCTGCGCGAGGTCATGGCGATGCCGCTCGTCGGCCACCGCAGCCAGGGATTCCTCGCCGAGGTGCAGGCGATCCTGCCCAAGCTGCGCCGCCTGTTCCGGACCGGGGCACACGTCCTGTTCGAGAATGTCCCGGCGACCGGACTGATGGAGGCCTCGATCCGCAACCTGGTCGACGAGCGGGTGCTGCACTGCACGAACGGCGCGTTCAGCGAGCGCTGGGCGAAGATCAGCGCGGCGTGCGGCCGGCAGGCGGACACGCTCGCGGTCGAATGGGGTCAGGGCATCACACCGGACGCGCTGCGCGCCAGGCTGCGCGGCGGACCCGCGTACGAGGCGGTCACGATCACGCACTGCGAGACCTCGACCGGCGTGCTCAATCCCCTGCGCGAGCTGGCCGCGGTCGTGCGCGAGGTGCAGCCCGACGCGCTCGTGCTCGCCGACGTGGTCACGAGTCTCGCCGGCGCGGAGCTGGAGTTCGACGCCTGGGGCATCGACTGCGCGTTCGCCGGCACGCAGAAGTGCCTCGCGCTGCCGCCCGGGCTGACGGTGTGGGCGCTCTCCGAGCGCGCGATGGCGAAGGCGCGCACCGTCGCCGGCCGCGGCTTCCTGCTCGACTTCCCGCGCGCGGCGGAGAGCCTGGCGAAGGGCGAGACGCTCGCGACGCCGTGCGTGCCGCTCGTGTTCGCGCTCAGCCGGCAGCTCGACCGCATCGAACGCGAGACCCTGCCGGCGCGCTGGCAGCGCCACCTCGCGCTGCGCGACGCGACGCTGGCGTGGTGCAGCGAACACGGCTTCGCGCCCTTCGTCGCCGACGGCTGGCGCTCGCCGACGGTGACCACGGTCGACGCGTCGGGCCGGTCGGTGAAGGACCTGATCGCCAGGGCGAAGGCCGCCGGGTTCACGCTCGGCAACGGCTACGGCAAGCTGAAGGATCGCACCTTCCGCATCGGCCACATGGGCGACCATCCGCTGCCGCGCCTGCAGGCCTTTCTCGCCGCGCTCGCCTGACGCTGCGGCCATGGTCGCGCGCGCGTTCGACCTCGCCGCGGAAGTGGACGCGTTCCTGCGCCACCTCGCGCAGGTGCGCGACATGTCGGCGAACACCGTGCGCGCCTACGGCACGGACCTGCGCGCGTTCGCGGCGTGGCTCGGCGACCCGAGCCGGCCGCCGGACCGGCTGGACCTGCGGCGCTACGTGGCGGCGCTGCACCGCGAAGGGTGCAAGGCGTCGACCGTGCAGCGCAAGCTGTCGAGTCTGCGCGCGCTGTTCCGCTTCCTGCGCGAGCGCGGCGTCCTGGCGACCGACCCGGCGAGGCTCGTGCGCGGGCCGAAGCTGCCTGCGCGGCTGCCGCGCGTGCTGACCGTGGCGCAGGTCGACCAGCTCCTCGGGCTGGACTTCGGTGCCGACTTCCAGGGGCGGCGCGACCGCGCGATCCTGGAGGTGCTGTACTCGACCGGGTGCCGCGTCGCCGAGGCCGCGACGCTGTCGCTGCGCTGCATCGATCTCGACGACGGGGTCGCGCGCGTGGTCGGCAAGGGGCGCAAGGAACGCCTCGCGCTGCTGGGACGCCCGGCGGTGGCGGCGGTGCGCGCGTGGCTGCCCGAGCGCGCGCGGGTGCTGGCGGAGCAGGGCACGTCGACGCAGGTGCTGTTCATCAATCGTCGGGGCCGGCCGCTGAGCACGCGCTGGCTGTTCGAGGTGGTGCGCAGTGCCGCGCGCCGCGCCGGGATCCCGGTGCGCCTGTCGCCGCACGGTCTGCGGCACTCGTTCGCGACGCACATGCTGGACCGCGGGGCCGACCTGCGCACGGTGCAGGAGCTGCTGGGGCACGAGAACCTGGCGACGACGCAGGTGTACACCCACGTGTCGATGGCGCGCCTGCGCGAGGTGTACGAGGCGGCGCATCCGCACGGGCAGAAGAGGAAAGCCTGAGCGGCGCGGTCGCGCGGATCGTGCGCGGGCGGCCGCCGCCGCCGCGGTTCACTCCCCGGCCAGCACCGCGCGCACCTTCCGGCCGAGGCGCAGGAGGCTCTCCTCGTCGACGACGCGTTCGAGGTCGGCCAGGTCGAACCAGCGCAGGTCGTGCGACTCGGCGCTGCGCACGAGGTCCTGGCCCGGCTCGGCGCGGAGCAGGAAGCGCACGTCATGGTGCTCGTGCTCCGGCTCGTGTTCGCGTGCGGGGATCACGTGCACGTCGAGGTCGAGCGGCATGCCCTCGACGCCGCGTACCGGCAGCACCGTGAAGTGCTGCATGCCGGACTCCTCGCGCGCCTCGCGCAGGGCCGCCTGCAGGACGTCGGGTTCGCCGTCG
>DATGPD010000121.1:0-3231 GCA_035305285.1 Planctomycetota bacterium | reverse complement strand
AAGCGCGGCGCCGCACGCGACCATCGCGGCCCACGCGGCGAGCCCCCCGACTTTCGCAGCAGCGCGCGCACGCCGCAGGTTCCGGTCGCTGCGTCCGGCCGCCCGTCCTCGCGCGCGACGTATGCTCGAGGCCCGGCGAATCGGGTCCGTCACTTTCACGTCCGTCCTTCATTTCCCTCGGTGAACACCATGCCCGCTTCCACCCGCCTCTCCCCGCTCCTGTCTTCCCTGTTGTGCGTCGCCGCGGCCGCGCAGGTCCCCCCCGGCTACGCGGTCGTCGCGTGGAAGCCGCAGTCCGGCATCGGCGGCCTCAAGCTGGTCGACCGCACCGGTGCCGGCACGGACATCCAGGGCCTCGACCCCGAAACCCTCGGCACGACCGAGTTCGACGGCGCCCGCTCGGTGCTGGTCGGTGACGGCGGGATGCTCTACGCCGGACTCGGGCTCGACAACCGCACCGTCCGCACGCCGCGGCCGCTCGTGATCCGCCAGATCGCGCTGAACGGCAGCACGGCGGTCAGCGACCAGCCGTTCGCGACGGTCATGATGGTTCCCGCCGGCGAGCTGTGGCACGTGTCCGACCTGAAGGAGCGCCCCGACGGCACCCTGCTGGTCGGTGCGACCGAGACCGTGTTCACGGCGAACCCGATGCCGCAGACGGCGGCGTTCCTCGTCGATCCGCGGGGCAACGTCACCGCGCTTCCGACGAACGCTTTCCCGGCGGGCTCGCTGGCCGCGGTCGCGACGCACGGCGACCGCTGGGTCGGCGCGTTCGTGCAGAGCTTCTTCGTCGTCAACGTCGAGCTGGTGTCCTTCCCGCTCTTCCCGGGCGGCCAGGCCCCGTTCCAGGTGACCCAGTTCGTCAACGTGTCGGGATTCGGCGGCATCGAGTTCGACGCCGACGGCTCGCTGATCGCCTGCGTCGGCACGCGCAACGGCTCGATCGCCCGCGTGCCACACGCGCCGAACGCGACCCCGGTGTGGGTGCACGGCGCGCCGGCGGACGTCATCGCGGCCGACGCGATCCCCGCGTCCGGGCTGGCCGCCGTGTTCGCCCTGCCGCGCAACCCGCAGTCGCCGCTCCTCCTGGTCGACACGCTCGCCGGCACGTCGACGACGTGGAGCCCCGGGGTCGCGACCGAACCGGTCGACATCGCCGTGCGCCGGAACCCGACGCTCTACGGCACGGGCACGTCGGTCAGCTCGCCCGGCCCGTTCCTCGGCTCGTTCGGCGGACTGCCGACCGCCGGCAACAGCCAGTTCGGCTTCCGCGTCGGCGGTGCACCCGGGTCGCTGGGCGCGCTGCTCGCGGGCTTCGGCCGCGGCAACGTGCCGACTCCGTTCGGCGTGCTGCTGCTCGACCCGACGCGCCCGATCGTCGTGCTCGCGAACTTCTCCGTGCCGAACGGCGGCGTGGCGAACCTGCCGCTGCCCTTGCCGGCCGGCATCCGCGGCACCGTCGACCTGCAGGCCGTGCTGCTGCCGAGCGTCAACCCGCCCGGCAGCGAGACGACCTCCGGTCTCGAGCTGACGATCCAGTGACCCTGGAGCGGCGCGCCGCCATTGCGGTCGCGCGCTTCTCCGGCGCGTCCTTCCTGCCGCGCGCGCGCCGTACGGCCGCCGCGCGCGGCGCGCCGCCAGGCGGCACGGCTTCGAGCCGGACGACCACCTTCTCCCGCGCGATCACCCGGTAGCTCGCGGGCACGAGGGCGGGACCTCGTCCCCGTCGCGCACCGACGCACGTCCATCGAGACCCGACCCGGGAAGGACGCAGGGTCACACGGCATGGACGCGTCCCGGGATCGGGTGGCCGGGACGGAGCGGTGCGGCCGCCGCCCGGCGGCGCCGCAAAGGGGCAAGATTCTGCCGAAGGTCGACGGCGCGCGGGTTCTTCCGCGTCGCCGCACCACGCCATGACGCTGACCCGCGCCGAGTTCGAGTCCCTGGTCCGCAGGGAGCACGCCGCCGTCTACCGCACGGCGGCCCGTCTGCTGCCGGCCGCCGACGCGGAGGACGTGACCCAGCAGGTCTTCGTGCGCGTGCTCGAGGGGAAGGTGCGACTCGGCGACGACCCGGCGCTCACGCTGCGCTGGCTCGCCGGCCGGCTCGCGCTCAACACGCTGCGCGGTGCGCGGCACCGGCGCACCCACGAACGATCCGCCATGCAACGAGACCCACGACCCGATGCCGAGCCCGCGGTCGGCGCGGCGATCACCGCTGAAGAGCGCCGTGCCCTGCGCGCCGCGCTCGACGACCTGCCGCCCGACCTGCGCGCAGCGGTCGCGTTGCGCTACCAGGAGGACTTCACCTTCGAGGCGATCGCGCGAGCGCTCGCGTGCTCGCTGTCGACCGCGCACGACCGCGTGCGGCGCGGCCTCGTCCGGCTGCAGCAGGCGCTCGCGCGCGCCGGGTTCGTGGCACTCGGCAACCGGCTCGACCGGGCGCTCAGGGACCTCGAAGCGCCCGCGGTGCCCGCGGCGCTCCAGGACCAGCTCCTCGCGCTGTCCGGCAAGGCGGCACCGGCGGTGGCGGCCGCGAGCGCGTGGCCGATCGCGCTGCTCGTGCTCGTCGGTGCCGGAGCAGCGTTCGCGGTCGCCTGGATGGACGTGCCGAAGGACGGACGAGACAGCGCGCCACCCGGCGCGACCCATGGGATCGCGCGCGCCCGCGAAGAGCGGTCCGCAGCGCAGGATCCTGCGCCGGTGCGCCGGCCGGTCGGCCCCGCGGCGGCCCGCGGGGCCGGGCCGAGCGCCGGAAGGGCCGCGGCCGAACAGGAAGCGACCGAGCCGTTCGCGACCTTCACCGGCAACGCGTACGACGCTGCGGACGGCACGCCGCTGGCCGGTGCGCGGGTGAGCGCGCGCTCGCATGCGCGCGGCAGCAAGGGCAACGAGTTCCGCTGCGAAACCGTCACCGACGCGAGCGGCCGGTTCACGCTCACCGTGCCGATCGACGGCGCGGGGCGCGAGACGTACTCGCTCTGGGTCCAGGCCGACGACTACGTCCCCCACGTCGCGCCGCACACGCTCGCCGCGCGCGCGACGGTCGACGTGCGCGCCGCGCTCCGCCGCTGGGCGACCGACCGCCGGGGCGAGTGGCAGATGGAGGTCTCCGTACACGACGACCAGGGCGCGCCGGTGCCCGACGCGCTCGTCACGGTGCATCGCCGGCAGCGCGACCGGGAGCTGCGCCGCGAGCAGCCGCGGGAAGCCGCGGGCAAGACCGATGCGA
>DATGPD010000120.1:0-5855 GCA_035305285.1 Planctomycetota bacterium | reverse complement strand
TGCGACCCAGCTACCCCTGTGCGCAGCCTGACCGACGAAGAACGGATGCTCCTCGTGAAGGAGGGGGACGTCGACGTGTTCGCCGAGATCGTCGAGCGCTACAAGGGGGTGGTCTTCAACCTCGCGCTGAGCATCCTGCGCTCGCGCGAAGACGCGGAAGAGGCGGCGCAGGACGCGTTCCTCAAGCTGTTCCGGGCCCGGCACCTCTACGACGCGGACCGTCCGCTGGAGCCGTGGCTGCTCCGCATCGCCGGCAACGCGTGCCGCGACCTGTTGCGTCGTCGGCGCGCGAGCGCGCTACCGGTGGTGCGCGACGACGTGGGCGAGAACCTGGCCGCGCTGGTCGCCGACATCCGCGCCGACGGGAGGGAATCGCGCGCGCTGCTCAGCCAGGCGATCCGGCACGAACTGGAGCAGCTGAGCGACAAGTACCGCGTCCCGCTCGAGCTGAAGTACCGCCACGGGTTCACCAACCAGCAGATCGCCGAAGCCGTCGGCATCTCCGTGTCCAACGTCAAAGTGCGGGTCGCGCGCGCGAAGGACGTGCTCGAGAGTCGTTTGGAGAGGATCCTCGAGGGATGAGCGATGGGGAAGGGAAGAGACAGCTCGGGCGCGACTCCGGACGACCCGGGGGCGCTCCACCAGCCGCCGAACCCTGAGGACGTTCGGCGCCACCCGCCCGGCAGCGCGGAATGCACCCGCGTGCGGGCCCTGCTGCGCGACTACGCCGACCAGGACCTCTCGCCGGCCGATCGGGAGCAGGTCGACGAGCACGCACACCACTGCAGGGAGTGCGGCATCGCCCTGTCGCGGGTCGAGGCCGAGGTCTACCGCCTGCGCCGTGCCCTGCGCGAGCCGGTCGCGGAGCCCGGCGAGGACTTCGTCCGCCGCGTGATGGTCCGGGTGCGGGCCGAGGCTGCCGCGGACGCGCCGTCCGACGATGCGGTGTCGCCGGACTTCACCCCGCGCGTGATGGAGCGCATCCGGCGCGAGTGGCGCCGCCCGTCGGCGGGCGCGCGCGCTGCCTCCTTCGTGCGCCGCCACGCGGTCAGCCTGCTCACCGTCGGCGTCGTCGCGTTCCTCGCGGTCTGGCTACGCCTCGGCGCCGGGTCCGGCCCGTCCTCGTTCCAGATCCTGACCGCGGAGCGCACCCAGCTGCGGCGCGGCGTGCACGCGTTCGAGCCGGCGGCGGGCGAGTTCCTGCTCCCGGGCGACGTGCTTGACGTCGCCCACTCCGGCCGGGCGGTGATCGCGATCGCCGACGACGACGGTGCCGACCGCCTGCGCGTCGAAGCCGACGCCGGCTCCGTCCTGTACGTGCTCCAGCCCGGCGACCGGCTGCGCGCCCCGCTGTTCGACCTGCGGGTCGGCACGCTGACCATGCGGGTCGCCGACCCGCGCGGCGCGGAGTTCTCGATCGGGGCCGACTGCCGGATCTCCGCCGAGCCGGGGGAGTACGTGGTGTTCGCCGAGCACGCCGCCCGGCACGACGGCGGTCTCGCATTCGAGCCCGTGTTCACTGCGGTCCGGCTGGAAGCGGTCCGCGGCCGCGTGCGGATCGAGCGCGGCAGCGCCGCGCCGGCGTGGGTGGAGGCGCGCGAGGCGGCGCTGTTCGATCCGTGGTCGGCGGTTGCCATCGAGCGCTGCCTCGACGAGCAACAGCTCCTCGAGATCGTCGAGCGCGGCATGCGCGCCGCGCGCAACGAGGCGTTCAGCGAGCCGGCCCGGAATCCGGAGGCCTGGATCGGGCGCGTGATCAGCGGACCGAGCGGGGCCGGCATCGTCGGCGCCCAGGTCCGGATGCGGATCGCCGGCAAGCTGCTCGACCCGGTGTTCACCGGTCCCGACGGCTCGTTCGAGCTGCCCGGCAAGGACGTCGTCGAGAATGCCGCGGCGATCGCCGAAGTGGTCCTGCCGGAGGGTGCGTCCGCCGACTTCAACGTCGCGAACTACGTCGGTCCGCTGACCATGCGCTCGGTCGGCGTCGGCCCGCGCGGGCAGCAGCGGCTCGAGCCGATCCGCCTACCGCCGGAGCGCCGCGTGATGGGCACGGTGTTCGACCCCGACGGACGCAAGCTCGCGGGCGCGCGGGTGACCGCGGTCGCGGTGGACACCCTCACCGGGTCGGCCAAGCGCCTGCCGGCGTCCGGCGACGACGTGACGGACGGGGAGGGCCGCTTCGCTCTGCGCCGCCTGCCGGCGACGTTGCCCATCGGCATCGACCTGTACCTGCTCGTCGAGCACGCCGCGCACGGCTCGGTCGCGGCGCTCGACCTCCTGCGCGATCCGTCCGATCGCGACCGGGCGATCTCGATCGCGATGGTCCGCCGCGAGCGCGTCGAGATCGCGGACCTGCCCCCGGGCGAGGTCTTCGAGGTCCTGACCAGCATCCGCAACATGGCGCCGTCGGTGATGCTGCAGTCGCAGCGCGTCTGGGTGCAGGCCGGCGGTATCGCGGAGATCGAGCTCGCGGAGGGCGCCAGGATGTGGCTGCGCCGCGGCGACGAGCTCGTGGCGCTGGCGCCGCGCGAGGAGCGCCTCGGCGCCTTCCTGCCGGCCGGGGAGGTGGACGTGCCGGAGCCGGTGCGCGAGCTGTCCGAGCAGCGACGCTCCTGGCAGTCGTCGGTGGTCGAGCAGGGCCGCTGGCGCTTCGACCAGATCGTCGCCGCCGCCGGGACCACCCGACGCACGGTCACTCTGGTCGACCGGGAAGGTCACGACCTCGCGGGCGGTCGCCTGTTCCTCGCCACGAAGGAGGGCGTCGGCTACCTCGGCGAGATGTCGGCACCGCAAGCCGAGTGGGCGCTGCCCGACGGCTCCGACTACCGCGTCATCGCGGTCACCGACGAGGGTTCGATCGGGATCGCCGACGCGAACGCGCAGCAGGACGGCATGCTACGCGTGCGCGTGCTCCCCCCGGGCGCGGCGGCCCTGCCGCAGGAGCTGATCACCGACCTCGAGCCGATCGCCGCCGCGCGCGGCGGCTTCCTCGTGTTCGAGCTGGTGATGGTCGAGCCCCTGCCGGAGCACGTGGTCTACCGGCACGCGGGCCGCGACAGCGGCTGGCATCTGCACGGTCTGATCCCCGGGCTCTACCGCCTGAGCATCCCGGACGGCCGGCGCTACTCGGCGCTCGTGCCGCCCGGCGGAGTGGGGATGTTCGTGCGCGAGGCGGGCGACGTGGTCCCGCCGACCAAGCGCTAGAGCGCGCCGAGGAAGGCGAGCACTTCGTCGAACACCCGCCGGCTCTCCAGGAGGAGCGAATGGCCGGCGTCGGGGATCTCCACGTAGCGCGCGTTCGCCAGCGAGGTCGCGGTGGCGCGCACCTCGGCCGGGGGAGTGAGCGTGTCCTCGCCGCCCGCGAGGCACAGCGTCGGCCCGCGCCAGAGGGCGATCCACGGGGCCGGGTCGAAGGCGCGCAGGCCGCGCGCCTGCGCGGCCATCAGGCGGCGCACTTCCGGCCCGGGTCGGATCGCGCGCACGATGTCGTCGACGAGCTGGGGGCGTTCGGCGTGGAACGTGCTGCCGAACAGGAAGGGCGCGATGACCGTGCCGAAGTCCTCCGGGTCGAGCTTCTCGGCAACGGTCGCGAAGAACCGGTAGACGCGCTCGGCGCGCGCCCCGACCGCGGTCGCCGAGCCCAGCATGACCAGACTGCGCGCGCGCTGCGGCGCGCGCGCCGCGGCCACGAGGCCGACCTTGCCGCCCAGCGAGGTGCCGACGAGGTCGACCTGGTCCGCGCCGGCGGCGTCGGCGACCGCCCAGACGTCGTCGGCTGCGGCGGCGAAGTCGTAGTCGTCGGCCTCGTGCGGTGAGGAGGGCGGGACGCCGACCGGGTCGAACGTGACGCAGCGCAGGCCGGCGCGCGCGAACCGCCGCGGCAGGGTGCCGAACAGCTTACGGCCGGACCCGATCCCGGGGATCAGCACGACCGTGCGACCCTCGCCCTCCGCCTCGTAGTGCAGGCGCCGCCTGTCGCGTGTCGTCTCGGGCATCAGCGTCGTTCCTTGACGAAGCGCCGTTCGATCTCGGGCAGGGCGGCGAGCACGATCGCCCCGACCCGCTGCAGGCTGTCCGCCGCGACGTGCTCCAGGGTGTCGTCCGGCGTGTGCCACTGCGGGTTGTTCGCGAGGTCGATCAGCACCGCGGCGGGGATGCCGGCGTCGAGGAACGGCAGATGGTCGTCGGTCACGGTGTTGGGCTCGGTGAGCGCGAGGTGGGGATTGCCGGTCGCGTGCGCCGCCGCGCGCAGGATGCCCTTGAGCGCCGGCGTCGAGTTCGCGTCGTCGTCGAGCTGCAAGTCCCTGGCGCCGACCATGTCGAGCAGCAGCATCGCGCGGATCGGCTCGCGCCAGTGCCGCCCGCTGCCCGGCGCGCGCTCGCGCGCGACGAACCGCCGGCTGCCGAACAGCGCGCGCGCGAGGTTCCACTTGAACTCCAGGCTCTCCTCACCGTCGAAGAACACGAACTGCAGGGTGGCGGTCGGCCGCGGGCCGGTCGCGAGGGTCTGCGCCAGGGCGAGCAGGAGCCCCACGCCGCTGCCGCCGTCGTTGGCGCCGACGAACGGGAAGTTGTGCTCCTGCCTGGGATGCCCGGAGCACACCTTGGTGTCGTGATGGCAGCCGAGCACGATGCGCTCGCTGCTCTTGCCGGGAAGGGTGCCGATCACGTTGGCGAACTCGATCCCTTCGCCGGGGTCGACCCAGCGATCGACCTCGACCGCGAGCCCGTAGCTGCGCAGCTCGCGCTCGATGTACTCGACCTGCCGCCGTGCCCCCGGGCTGCCCGGGTGCCGTTCGCCGAAGCCGACGACCGTCGCGACGTGCGCGAGCGCGCGGGCGCCGAGGTCGGCGGGCGCGCGCGGGAAGGAGGCGGGGTCGAGGGGTTCGGGCACGGGACGCTGGGCGCAGGCGGCGAGGGCGATCGCGACGGCCGGGAGCGCCGCCGCACGCGAGGTCCTCGTCCGGCGGGGGGTCACGGCGAGCCGTAGATCCTGCGCTCGATGCGCGGCAGGGCGAGCCACACCAGGTCGCCGAAGAACTTGAGGCCGAACGGCGACATCTTGTCCGGCGTGTCCTCCGTGCTGTGCCACCAGCGCGCGTAGCGCGGGTCGTGCTCGGCGCGCCCGCCTTCGACCAGGTGGTCGGGGATGCGGAAGCGGAAGTCGATCAGGTCGACGGCGCGCACGCCGTAGTTCTTGAAGGGGAGGTGGTCGTCCTTGAACCCGGACGCCAGCTCGAACTCGAACACCCGCGCGCCTTCGCCCATCGCCTCGGCGGCCTCGCGGACGATCTCGTTCAGCTCGGGGTCACTCGTGATGTCGTGATCGATCTTGGGGTTCTTGTCGCCCACCAGATCGATCAGGACCATCGCCTTCATCCGCTTGCTCAACCCGTTCGGGAACCGGGTCTTGTCGGCCGCCATCGTCTCGACGAAGTGGCGGCTGCCGAGCAGGGCCTTGTGGTCGTTCTCGCGGTTCCAGTCGAAGTCCAGGTTCTCCTCGCCGTCGAACCAGACGAGCCAGATGTTGGGCACGTTGGCCCGGTCCTTCAGGTGGCGGGCCAGCTCGAGCAGCACGGCCGGGCCGCCCGCGCCGTCGATCGCGCCGACGAAGCGGAAGTTGTGCGCCGGGTTCGGATGCCCATCGCACAGCTTGGTGTCGTAGTGCGCGCCGATGACCAGGATCGGCCCGTGCTCCGGGTCCTTGCCGGGGATCTCGACCCACAGGTTCTGCAGCTCGAGGCCGAACCGCTCGTCACGCCAGCGCTGCACCTGCGGGGTGAGGCCGAGCTCGGTCAGCTTCTTCTGGATGTAGTCGGCCGCCTGGGTGAGGGCGCGGGAACCGGCCGGGCGCG
>DATGPD010000119.1:0-6216 GCA_035305285.1 Planctomycetota bacterium | reverse complement strand
CCCGGGGCACGGGCGTGGGCGGGAAGGCACGCCGCAGGATGCTCGGTCCGAGCGCGCGGGCGACGGTGCGCGCGGCGTGGTCGTGGATCGCACCCAGGAACGCGGGATCCCGGAGAGCGGCAGGCGGCTCGGGCGGGGTGGCGATCGCCCGGGCGATCGCCCGAGCCCGCGCGAGTGCGGCCGGGTCCAGGCCGGCGGCCGCGCCGCCCGCCCGACGCTCGATCTCGTCGGGCACGGCCAGGAGCATTCCGCGCAAGGCGGCGAAGGAGTGGCGGCTCATGCGACTTCCTCCTCGAAGTGGACCCGCATTGCCGGGTCGTTGCGAAGCACGTTCTCGAGCGCGACGTGCGCGCGAGCGAGGCGCGATTTGACAGTTCCCATCGATACGTCGAGGGCGACGCACAGCTCTTCGTAGCTCATGCCCTCGAGGTAGCGCAGCGCCAGCGCGGCGCGGAGCTTGGGGCTGATCTTGTTGAGAGCCTGCTGCACGATCCCGCCCAGCTCGGCCTTGCTCGCGGCCGAGGCGGGGTCGACCTCGTTGCCGACGGCCGTCTCGATGTCCGGGGGCCGCTCGCCGTCGAGCTGCCGCTGCCGCGCGGCGCGCGCCCGGACGGTGTCGATGCTGCAGTTCACGACGAGGCGGAACAGCCACGTCGAGAACAGCGACTCGTTGCGGAACGCGCACACCTTGCGGAACAGGAGGCTGAAGCACTCCTGCACCGCGTCCATCGCGTCGACCGCGTTCCCGGTGATGCGGTAGGCGATGCTGTAGACCCGATCGGCGTAGCGGCGGTACAGCTCCTCGAAGGCCGGCTCGAACGCCTCGTCGTTGGGATCGCGGCACGCGCGAACGAGGTCAGCGTCCGGGTCGCGCGGCTCGAGGGTCACGGGCCTTTCGACGGCACCGCAGCCGGTCGTTGTTCCCTGGCCTTCGGGCCGGGAGGGGCGACCGGAGGCTGCGGCGCCGGCCGCGGGGGGGCGGGGGCCGGGCCGGCCCGGCCCGGACGTCCCGCGTTCCGGCGCCCGCACCTCGGCGTCCGGCGGATGGTCGCAGGCCGGTCGCGAGCCGCGCGGCGGGTGCGTTGGGGTCCGACCGGGGGCTGCCACAGCCTTGCCCCGGGCTGCCTACCCGCCGGTGATCGCGCGGAGACCGTCCGGGGCGATGATCGACGTCCCCCGCTGGTCGGGGCACTCGCTGCCGCAGCGCATGCCCTCGGAGACCTCGCAGTCCGAGGTGACCACTTCGTACACCGGGCCGGCGGGCGACATCCCGGTCAGCACGAGAGTCTGCTCACACTTCCTGTTGCCGCTGAAGAACGGCGTGCTGGAGCCGTCGTGCGGCGCGAGCGTCTGCACGGTGAGGCGGGCGGCCGTCTCGGCGTCGTGCGGCACGAGCGTGCACAACTCGCCGTTGGTCCGGAACACATAGGCGCTCGAGCAGCGATAGCGCCCGGACATTGCCGCGCGCACGTTGACCGTGCACGGCGTGATTCGCGAGAACTCGGCGACCGTCGCGAGGCGCATGGAGACGATCGCATAGAGACCCTGCTGTGGATCGCGGCGCAGATCGAGCCGCATCGGCGTGTGGCCGATGATGTCGGTGATCGGCACCGGAAACGCACGGGTCTGGATGAAGGGCATCAAGTACTGCACTTCGGGTGCGCCGCCGGCGAACCGGAACATGCAGTGCAGCCAGACGTAGTCCTGGCCGGAATGGCGGTCGTGAGCCGCGGAGACCGAGACGCGCAGCTCGTCGTCGAGCGGCTTTGCGGGCGAGGCGAGGCGGACCGCGTTGTGCTGCACGATCTCCAGGAAGTCGTCCAACCCGTCGCCGTCGGAGTCGGGGTTCAGGGGATCCGATCCCAAAACCCACTCGAGCGCGTCCGGCAGCGAATCTCCGTCCGAATCCGCGAGCGGCTCTCGTCCCAACGCTGCGAGCGGACTGGGGTGGATGTGGTTCGTCCCACCCAACCAGGTCAGCGAGGCGGTCGCGAGCATCGCGACGCCCACCACAACCTGCGGCTTTCGCATCATGGTGACAAGCCAGTCGGTCCGGGGAGGAGAACGTTCGAGAGGGAGTCGCGAAGTGTACCCACGGTGCCATCGCACCGGGGGGCACGCGCCGGTTTTTCGTTCGGCGCACCGGAGCAGTGCTCTCCTAGCTCCCGCGTGTGCGGAAGTCACCGCGAGGCGCCTGCGATCGCGGATAAGACACGCATTTTCCGGACGTTGTGGCTTGGTGCGCGTGCCCGGTTGCGCTGCAGCGTGAAGACCGCGTGCTCGCAGCGGCGGGTCTTTTTCTCGGCACGAGGCGGCCCCGCGTGCACCGCGCCGGGCGATGCGGTCACTGCCTCGCCATCGCGCGTTCCGCAGCGCGGCGTGGCGGGCGCGATGGGGTGCTCGTCGAGCGCGCGTCGGCGGGGTTCGGCCGGATGGTCCGGCGGCGATGAGATCCCGACCGGAGACGAGGTTGCGGATCGGTACCCGGCCACTCCGTGCGGCGCTGACGACCTCCTCGGTCTCGTGCTGCCGCGCATGCGAACTCATCCGTCCGACCGGGTCGGCGGAAGCGGAGCCGGCGGGCTCGGGTGCGCGCTCGGCGAAGGGCTGCGCCCGGGGGATCGAAGCCGGCGTTCCCCCCGGCGCGGCAGCGACCTCCTCGGCGGGGGCTTCGGTTCGGGATGCTCCGCACGGCACACGCCCCGGCGGTGGCGGTCGGATGGTTGCCGCGACCTCGCCTCGGTTCCTGGCGGCCTGGCGTCCCCTCGGCGCGCAGGCGAGCCCCGGTCGCAACAGGCGCGCGCCGCGAGGATCCGCCCGGAACCCGTACCGCGCGGCGCGCGCCGTCAGAGTCTCAGACCTTGCAAAGGACGAGTGGCAACGTAGAGTCCCGCCCTTCCGAAGCCCGTTCGCCGCCTCGTGTCTGACCGGCTTCGCACGCGCCCGTAGCTCAGCTGGATTAGAGCGTCGGCCTCCGGAGCCGAAGGTCAGAGGTTCGAATCCTCTCGGGCGTACCAGCCTGCGCCGCGCCGTGCCGACCGGCCGGACGACGAGCCGCGTCGGCCGCGCCGTTCCCGCGATCGTGCGGGGCGAACCCTCGGCGGTCGCGGGTGCCCTCACGCCCGCCGTCCGCGGAGACGCGCGTCCTGTCGTCCGCGCGGACCGTGCTTCGTCGCGGACCCGGCTTGGTTGGCGCGCGCGCGTGCGTTGTGATGCGCCGCCCCTTGCCTTCCCTCCACTACGTCGTCGACGCCCGAGACGGGCGCGAGCACCGGTTCCGCGTGTCGCTGGAGATCGATCGCGGCGCCCGGAACGCGGTCGATCTGTTCCTGCCGGTCTGGACGCCGGGGAGCTACCTCATCCGCGAGCATCAGCGACACGTCGGCGGAGTGCGCGCGCGCGACGCGGCGAACGGCGCCCCGATCGCGTGGCACAAGACCGCGAAGAACCGCTACCGCTTCGAGCCGCCGCCGGGGTGCACGCGCCTGCATGTCGACTACGAGGTGTTCGCCCACGAGCTGACCGTCCGCACCGCCGACCTGACCGAGGAGCACGCGTTCTGGAACGGGGTGAACCTGTTCCTGTGGCCGACCGACGCGCGCGACGCCGAGGCGACGGTCGACGTGCTGCTGCCCGCAGGGTGGCGGTTGTTCAGCGCGCTCCCCGCGACGCGTGAGGGCAGCGGGGTACGGCTCACCGCGCGCGGGCTCGACCAGCTCGCCGACTCACCGGCGCTCGCCTGCGCCGACCCCGTGGTCTTCGAGTTCGAGGCCATGGGCAAGCCGCACCGCTTCGTGTTCGACGGGATGGCCGGCGTGGAACTGCCAGCCGACCTCGTCGGGGACACGCGCGCGGTGATCGAGCAGGCGGCGCGCGTGTTCGGGCTGTCGAGCCTGCCGTACGACCGCTACGACTTCCTGGTGCTCGCCGCCGACAAGGGGCACGGCGGGCTCGAACACGCCGACAGCTCGGTGCTGCTCGTGCCGCGCACCGGACTCGCGACCACCAAGGGCTACCGCGACTTCCTGGGGCTCGTCGCGCACGAGCACTTCCACGTGTTCAACGTCAAGCGCATGCGACCCGCCGAACTGTGGCAGGTCGACTACGGCGCCGAGAACCACACCACGCTGCTGTGGGTCGCAGAGGGCTTCACCGCCTACTACGACGACCTCCTCTGCCGGCGTGCCGGCGTGCTGCCGGTCGCCAGGTACCTGCAGATCGTCGCCGACAACATCGCCGACGCGTTGCGCACGCCGGGCCGGCTCGTGCATTCGCTGGCGCAGGCCAGCTACGACGCCTGGATCAAGTTCTACCGGCCGGACGAGGACAGCAAGAACAGCTCGCAGAGCTACTACGTCGACGGCGGGCTCGCCGCGATGTGCATCGACCTTGAGATCCGGCGGCGCACCGACGGCCGGCGCAGCCTCGACGACGCGATGGCGCACCTGTGGCGCTCGACGTGGTGCGTCGGGCGCGGCTTCACCGAGGCCGACGTCGTCGAGGCGATCAGCATCGCGGCCGACGCCGACCTCGGATCATTCGTGCGCGCGCTGGTCGACGGGCCGTTCGATCCCGACTTCGCCGCGGCGCTGCGCCCCTTCGGTCTCGTCCTGGCGGCGGCCGAGCCGTCGGCCGAGACGCCGCCTTTCCTCGGCATCCAACTGCAGTCGGGGACGACGACGATCCAGTCGGCACTGCGCGACGGACCGGCGGTGCGCGGCGGCTTGTCCGCCGGCGACGAGATCCTGGCGCTCGGCGGCCTGCGGGTCGGCGCGTCGACCTTCGACGACGTGCTGCGCGCGGTCGGTCGCGCAGGGAAGCCGCTCACCGCGCTGGTCGCCCGGCGCGGCCGCGTGATCACGCGCGAGGTCATCCCCGGTGCGCCGAGCCAGCGCGGCGGTTGCACACTCGAAGTCGCGCCTGACTCGACTCCCCGCCAGGACGCGCTGCGCCGCGGCTGGCTCGGTGCCGATCAGCCGAGACGCGAGTGACTGCCGTCGCAGAACGGCGGGTTCTTCGTGTGTCCGCAGGCGCACCACACCACGGTGGTGGGCTCGGCGACCACGATCTTCAGTGGCGTCGTGGTCGAACCGCGGTGGGTGCCGTCGCACAGCGGATAGCTGGCGCTGCGCTGGCAGCGGCACCAGGCATGCTTGCCGGCCGCACAGCGTTGCACGTACGGCCCACGCTGCGGCCTCCCGGGGGGCGGGGGCGCCTGGCCCTCCAGGCTCATCGGAAGCGCCGGACGACGCCGCGCACGACGCCGCGGATCTCCACCTCGTCGACGTAGATCGGCTCCATCTCCGCGTTGGCCGGCTGCAGCCGCACGCGGCCGTCGGGCTCGCGGTAGTAGCGCTTCAAGGTCGCTTCCTCGTCGGGAAGGATGGCGACGACGACGTCGCCGTTGCGCGGCGGGCGCTTGCCCTCGACGACGACGAGGTCGCCGTCCGCGATGTGGTCCTCGATCATCGAGTTGCCGCGCACCTGCAGCAGGTAGTAGTTCGCGCCGGTGGGAATCAACTCGTCGAGCCGGATCTCTTCGCGATCCTCGACCGCCTCGATCGGCCGGCCCGCGCGGATCCTGCCGAGCAGCGGCAGCGTGGACTCGGCCGCGGCCGTCTCACCGCGCGCATCGGGATCGAACACCACGGCGACCGCGCGCGAACGGCCGGGTTCGCGCACGATGGCTCCCTTCGCCTCGAGCTGGCGCAGGTGCTCGTGCACCGTGATGCGGTTGACGCCGAGTGCCTGCGCCGCCTCGTCGAGCGTCGGCGCGAACCCGTGCTGCCGGTGGTAGTCGCGGAAGAAGCGCAGCACGGTCGCTTGCCGCTCGGTGAGCATGATCGGTCCGGCCATGGCTGCCTCGTGGTGCCGCGTCAGAAGAGGAGAGCGGCCAGCAGGAAGCATGACGTGACGAGCGTCACGCCGAGCAAGCCGGCCGCGTCCCGCGCGTCCTGTGCCTCGGGCATCGGCGCGTGCCCGGGAGCCTTCGCGCGGGAGGGCGCCTCCGCGGTGCGCGGCGTGACGCGGCGGCGCGCCGGCCGCGAGGGCGCGGCAGGAAGGACGACCGGCACCCGCGTGGCGAGCGTCGGTGCCTTCGTTGCCGGCCGCGCGGCGGGCATCGGACCGCGCGGCCGGACTCGCAGGCCGTGGCTCCAGACCCACGGGCCGTCGCACGGTTCGGTTGCCGCGCGCGCAGACCAGGCGGCGGTCGTG
>DATGPD010000118.1:0-3079 GCA_035305285.1 Planctomycetota bacterium | reverse complement strand
CAAGAGCGCGCTGATCGAGCGGGACGTCGACGTGCTGGCGCGCGTGCGCGACGCCGGGGGCGTACGTGCGTTCGTCAGCGTGCCGTTCGCCGACCCGGCGCTCGCGCGCGCGATCGAGCCGTTCGCGCCCTCGCCCGACCGCCGGCTGCGCGCGATCGAAGTGCTCGCCGCCGCCGGGATCGAGGTCGGGGTCGCATTCGCGCCGCTGATCCCGGGGCTCAACGACGACCAGTTCCCCGAGGTGCTCGCGCGGGCGCGCGCCGCCGGCGCGTCGCGCGCATTCACCGTCACGGTCCGGCTCCCCGCCGAGGTGAAGGACGTGTTCCTCCCCCGCCTGCGCGACGCGCTGCCGCTGCGCGCCGAACGCGTCGAGCGCGCGATCCGCGCCCAGCGCGGCGGCGCGCTGAACGACCCGCGCTTCGGCCACCGCATGCAGGGCCGCGGCGAACGCGCCGAGGTCCTCGAGCGCCTATTCACGCTGCAGTGCAGGAAGCTCGGGCTGTTGCCGCGCGAGGTCGAGGACGCGTACCGGCCGCCGCCGTCGTCGGCGCCGCGGCAGCGCCTGCTGTTCGGGGAGTGACGTGCGGGCGGCGGCGGAGCGTGGCGACGCGCCGCCGGCGCCTGACGCCTACCGCAGGATGTCCGGTTCCGTACCAGTTCCCGACGAAGATGTCGTCGAGACCGTCGCCATCGAAGTCGGCGACGAGCACGTCCCAGGTCTCGTCGTCCACGGGGTTGTCCGCATCGATCAACTGCCGCAGGAACGCACCCTGCACTCCGCCCTGGATGCCGCCCTGGTTCACGTAGACGTAGTCGATCCCGGTGATGGGGACCGGCCCGTTCCGCCCAGCATCGGACGACCGTTGTCGATCAACACGGCGCAGTGCACCTGCGGCGGCGACGCTACTTGCCGTCTTCGGCGCCCTTGCCGCTCGACCGCGCGGCGTCGTCCTTGCGCGCGTAGGTGATCTCGAAGCTCTCGGCCTGCTCGCCGCGCATCTCCATCTTCATGTGCCGCTCGCCCTCACCCTTCCACGTGTGGGTCTCCGTGGTCGAGACGGGCTTGCCGGCCGCATCGCGGGAGCTGCCGTGCATCGTGAGGACCTTGCCGCTCGCGTCCAGGCTGCCGGTCGACTTGCTGAGGCTCGGCGACATCGAGTCGATCCAGTAGCTGACGAACTTCTTCTGCTGCTCGTCATAGCCGAACAGGGCGTGGCCCTCGAACGGCCGGCCCTGCCAGTCCATCGAGAACGTGGTCCAGACGTAGCGGCCGGCGCACACCGGGACGACGACCTCGCTGCCCTTCATCTCCTGGACCGGAGCGCCGGGCGTGGGCGCCACCTTCATGGTCGCCTCCCAGGTGCCGACGAGCCTGGCGAGCTCCGCGCGCTCCTCGCCGTCGCCGTCGCCCTTCGCGGCGGACGCCTCCGCGGGCGCCTTGCCGCTGGTGCGCTTCCGCGTGATCTCCATCTTGCATTCCTTGCCGTCCATGCGGCACGTCCCGGTCTCGACGATCGTGTCCGCGTCCTTGACCACCGAGGTCACCTCGAACGGCCCCTGCTGGCCGGTGCCGCGGAACGTGAACGTCTTGCTGTCGGCGTCGTAGTGCCCCTCGTTCTCCACGGGGCTCGGCTCGTGGTTGTCGACGCAGACGCCGCGGAAGCTCTTGCCGTGCGGGTCGTAGCCGAGCAGCCACAGCATCCGGTACGGCGTGTCGCCCCAGGTGCCCTCGCCGGTCGCCTTCAGCCAGAGGCCGTTGCACATCAGCTCGGCGCGCTCGATGCCCTTCGCCTCCATGGTCTGGCCGTCGGCCGTGGTCATCTTGCACGTGACCTCCCAGGTGCCGACGAACGAGCGCAGCGCGTCGTGCTCCTCGGTCCTCGGGTTGGGCTGGGCCTGCGCCGTGGCGCCGGTGCCCCCGGGCGGCTGGGCGCGGTGGTCGTCCTGGGCGTGGAGGGTGGGGAAGAACGCGGCGGTCGCCGCAAGGGCAAGGACTGGGCGGATCATGTCGGAAACTCCTACGAAGGGACGGCCCGAGACCGGCTCGCGCGGATCGGAGTCGAGCGGTCCGCCGCAACCATGAGCCTTGCGCAGCCCATGGCCGCCGCGTCCGCGCCCGTCCCCCGCGGTCACCCGGTCCGCGCGTGCTCGCCGGCACGGGCGTTTCCCGCCCCCCCGCCATCGGTGCGTGCCGCCTGCGCTCGCCCGCCGGCTCGGGGATCGTGCGCACGAGGGTGCGCTCGACGGCGAGCGGGGCTCGTCCGCCCCCGAACCACGCGCTCCGCCGAGCGCGGTGACGTGGCTGGTGCGTGGAACGTCGGGAGCAACCGCAAGCGGTGCTGCGACGCTCGTGCACGTCGCAACATCGGTGTTCGTCCGCCACCGCGACGACGAGCGGGCCCGTGCCGGAACGCTCGTCACCCCGGGAGCGCGGTCTTCAGCCGTGAAGCTTCGTGCGCACCCATGGTGGACACAGGTCTGGCTTCTTCCCGGCGCGCAGGTGGAGACCGGGAACAACTTCTCCCCTGCGCGCACACCCGCCCGCCACATCCCTGCCGCGCTACGCTCCGCCCCTGCCTCCCCTCGGCCCCCGATCCGACAACCATGCGCAATCGCTTGCTCATCGTGTGGGCGCTCGCCTGCCTCTTCTCCTCGCCCGAAGTCGAAGCACAGCGCGGCGCCGTCAAGGTCGAACGGATCGTCCCGCCGCCGGCGACCGCGCCCGCGCCCCTGCGGCCGAGGCCCGTCCTCCCGACCGGACCGACGCGCCCGAAGATCCTGCTCACCGGTTACTGGCCGCCGACGAACGAGGCCGTGCGCCGCTTCAGCCCCAACCCGACGCAGAACCCGGCAGGCTGGATCGGCAGCGACTGGGAAGGACGCGGCTACGACGTGTATGCCTACTTCCCGGAGTTCAATCCGCCCAACTGCACGGTCTGCGGCCGCGGCAGCGGCGACCTCGAGGTCGACTATCAGGACACGTCCGCAGACTTCTGGCGCATCGCCGACTCGTTGCAGCCGATCGCGATCATCACGTTCAGCCGCGGCTTCAACGACCGCAGCTGGGAGGCGGGGATGA
>DATGPD010000117.1:0-8540 GCA_035305285.1 Planctomycetota bacterium | reverse complement strand
CCTCGTCGTCGGCGTGCCGAACTTCCGCTTCGGCGAGACCATCTCGCCGCTCTCGCTGGAGAGGACGATGCGCAACGTCCTGCGGCAGGCGGCGCCGGACCTCATGGGCCAGGGCAACGCCATCTCGAACGCGCTGTTCTCCCAGCGCGCCGGCGAGCACGTGCGCGCCGCCGAGAGCGGCGACGGACTGCAGGTCGAGCCCGAGCTGGCCGGAACGGGCGAGCACGACATGTTCGTGCATCCGGTGCCGCGCCTGAGCCTGCCGCGCGGCGCGCGCGCGACCGTGCCGCTGTGGACCGCCGAGCCCGCGCTGCGCCACCTCTACACGTTCGACGTGCGCCGGGTGCACGATGTCGGCCGGCCCCGTCCCGCCGCCGTCCAGACCTCGCCCCTCGCGCTCGCGAAGAACGAGGTGTGGCACCAGCTCGAACTGACGAACGGCGGCCCGATGCCGTGGACGACCGGGCCCGCGCTGGTGCTGAAGGGCACCCTGCCCCTGTCGCAGGAACTGCTCACCTACACGCCGCCGGGCGCGCGCACCCTCCTGCCGCTGACCGTCGCGGTCAACGTGCGCGGCACCTACGAGGAGGAGCAGACCGCGGTGCAGCCGAACGCGCTCACCTGGAACCGGTCCGTCTACGCGCGCGTGACCCTGCGCGGGAAGGCGCGCGTCGCGAACCACGAGCGCCACGCCGTGGACGTGCGCGTGCGCGCCTCCGTCGGCGGCCGCGTCCTGCAGGCCGACGGCGACGCGAAGGTCGTCCTGCGCGGCCACGACCCGGCGGACTGGCAGGGCGCCAGCTTCGACGCGCGCCCGAACGGGCACTCGGACGTCACGTGGAACGTGCGCCTGGAGCCGGGTGCAGAGCAGGAGCTGACGTTCGAGTTCGAGGTGTTCCAGAGCTGAGGGGGCACGAGTGCCCCCTCACACGGCCAGCGCCCGCACCTTTTCCTCGTCCACCTCGACGCCCAGCCCCGGGCCCGACGGCGGATAGGCCACGCCGCGTTCGATGCGCAGCGGCACGCGCAGCACGTCGCCGGAGACGAACTGCGGGCCGTTGAGCGCGGCGGGGCGCGACAGTCCGTACGCGGCGTACAGGTGCAGGCTGGCGGCGAGGCTGACGTCGGGGTCGGTGAGGCCGCTGCCGAGCCATACGAGGCCGTGCCGCTCGCACAGCTCGATCTGCCGGCGGCACGACAGGAGGCCGCCGCAGCGCGCGGGCTTCATCGCGACCCCGTGCAGCATGCGCAGGGCGATGAACTCGTCGAGTTCGGCCGGGTCGACCACGCCCTCGTCCATCAGGATCGGCAGCGCGCCCTGGCGGACGAGCGCCTGGTAGCCGCGGATGCGGTTCGGACGCAGGGGGGCCTCCAGCACGTCGACGCCTGCGTCCGCGAGCAGCGGCGCGGCGCGCAGCGCGGTCGCCTCGTCGTAGCCGCCGTTCGCGTCCGCCCACAGGAAGCCGTCCGGCACGAGGCGGCGCACGGCGCGCGCGAGCGCGGCGTCGAACGCGGGGTCGGGTCCTACCTTGATGTTGCAGTGCCGATAGCCGCGCTCGACGCCGGCCTGCACCACCGCCTCGACGTCGCGGAGGTCCTGCACGTTCACCGTCCAGCTCAGCGGCAGCGACGGGAGCGGCTCCCTCCCCCACATTTCGGCGAGCGACCGCCCGCTCAGCTTGCCGATCAGGTCGTGCAGCGCGAGGTCGAGCCCGGCGCGGGTGATCGGCATGCCCGTGCTGAACCCCGGCGCGATCGCGCGGTCCATCGCGCGGTGTGCGCCTTCGAGGTCGGTCGCCGGCAGGCCGACGAGCGCGGGGGTGAGGTAGGCGCGCAGTGCCACCGTCGCGGTCTCCAGCGTCTCGTAGCTCCACTTCGCGATCGGCACCGACTGGCCCCAGCCGACCGTGCCGTCCTCGGCGGTGACCTTCACCAGGACCGCGGGCCGGCCCGGCGCGTTGCTCGCGTCGGCGAAGAACTTGAAGTAACCAGTCATCGGATAGCGCACCGGGAACACCTCGATGCGCTCGATGCGCGGCCCGTTCGCGGACTCGCCTGCGTCCTCGCGCTCGCGGCGGCGCGGCGCACCGGCACACGCGCCGGTCCAGGCCGCGCCCGTC
This sequence comes from Planctomycetota bacterium, assembly GCA_035305285.1. GTDB lineage: Bacteria > Planctomycetota > UBA1135 > UBA1135 > UBA2386 > DATGPD01. The sequence continues at coordinate 6,420 of DATGPD010000117.1, read as the reverse complement.
AGCATCAGGAAGCGTCGTCGGTCGACCTGCTTCATCGCTCCTCCTCGCCGCCGTCGGCCACGTGCGCGGCTCGCCTGCCCGCAGGTACGCCTCCACGCGCGGAAGGCACCGCGCGCGTGACGCCTTCTCCCCGCACGAAGTCGCGGTAGCGCTCGGCGACGCGGCCCGACTCGTGGTCGCCCCGGTGCACGAAGATGACGACGCGGCCTTCGAGCGCCGCGCCGCGCGCGAGCGTGAAGCGCGTGCCGTCGAGCGCTGCGGCGCGCCGCGGACCGAAGCACCCGTAGTCGCGCGTGAGCCAGCGCCGCGGCGCCTGGTCCGGCGGCAGGAACACCGCGACACCCTCGGTGGCGCCGTCGACCGTGGCCGAGCAGTCGATCCAGCGCGCCTCCTGCCCGTGGGTCGCCTGCTGCCCCTCGCGCCCCTGGTCGTCGACCATCGTGCCGCCGCGCGCGACGCTCCACTCCGGCCGCAGGCGCAGGTAGGGCCACGCGTAGTGCACCGCGTCGCTGTGGAAGTGCACGGGTCCGTGGCTCGCGCGCAGCGTCCAGCGCAGGTCGAGCAGCACCTCGCCCGCGCCGAGCGGTGTGACCGTCAGGCGTCGCTCGTCGTCGAGCACCGGCTGGCCGTCCACCTCCCAGCACGCCTCCGCCGCGAGCAGCGCGACCCCGTCGCGCACGGCCAGCTCGGTGAAGCGGCGATGCCGGATCGCGTGGCGGTAACGCGACACGTCGCCGTCGTCGCGCACGTTCTTCGTGCAGTGGTAGAAGTCCACCACCGGACCGTCGCCGAGCTGCACCTTGTCGGCGATCCACAGCGCGCGGTGGTGCGGGTAGGGCTCGGGGGCGGGATCGAGCAGCGGCCGCCCCGACGGACCGGACAGCAGCCAGTGGGGAAAGGCCAGGTCGGCGCCGTGGCACCACGTGACCGCGGGCACGCCGTCCACGACCACCGTGGTGGTGCCGCGCGCGTCGTCGGGCACGATCGCGACCGCCGCGTCGCCCGGCACGCTGCGGCACGCCGCCAGGCCCAGCACGAGCGCGGACGACGCCACACGGCGGACCGCGCCCGCGCTCACAGCGTCCACGGCGCGCGGTGCGGGTAGTCGAGCATCGCGTTCGCGGCGTCGTCACCGGGGAAGCGCTCCGCCGCCGGATCCCAGCGCAGCTTGCGGCCGAGCTTCATCGCGATGTGGGTGATCACGCACAGCGTGTTGGAGCGGTGCCCGACCTCGACCGGGCAGATCGGGTCCTGCCCGCTGCGCGCGCACGCGAGGAAGTCGGCGTAGTGGTCGGTGCTCACCGGCAGCCGAATCGCGTCGTCGCCGAGCGGCTCTTCCAGCAGTTCCTTCGGCGTGGCCTCGATCCCGCCGCGCCGCACGAACACCGAGCCCGCGTCCCCCGTGAAGCGCACGCCCGCCGGCTCGCCGGTCTGCTGCACCAGCTCGACGCCGTCGGCGTAGCGCCCGACCGCGCGGAACTCCGTGTGCACGTCGAACAGCCCGCGCGCGGGGAACTCGGCAGTCGCCTCGATCTCGACCAGACCGCCGTCGACGTCGCTGCCGTGCCCCCACTGCGCGATGTCGTTCATGTGCGAGCCCCAGCCGGTGATCATCCCGCGGCAGTAGCGCTCGATCTGCAGCCAGCCCGGCCGGCCGAAACCCTGCTGCGGGTGCACGCCGGCCTCCGCGTACGGCACCTCGGGCGCCGGCCCGAGCCACGTGTCGTAGTCGAGGCCCTCGGGTACCGGCGCCTGCTTCGGGTCGCCGCTGCCCACGTCCGGCGGCAGCCAGACCTCGATCCGCTGCAGCTTGCCGAGGCGGCCGTTGCGCACCAGCTCGCACGCCCGGCGGAAGCGCGCGTCCGAGCGCTGTTGCGAGCCGACCTGCAGGACCACGCCGTTGCCGCGCACCGCCGCGACGAGGCGCTGGCCCTCGACGACGGAGTAGGTCAGCGGCTTCTGCACGTAGATCGCCTTCTTCGCCTCGGCGGCGGCGACCGCGTGCAGCGCATGCCAGTGGTCCGGCGTCGAGATCGTCACCGCATCCAGGTCCGCGCGCGCGAGCAGCTCGCGGAAGTCGCGGTAGACCGCGACCTCCGGCACCGGCGTCGTCCCCTTCTTCGCGTAGGTCGACAGCACCAGCTCACGTGCCGCCGCCAGGCGCCGGGCGTCGACGTCGCACAAGGCGACGACGCGCGCCGCGGTCGCGTCCTGCAGGCCGCGCTCCAGGATCGCCTTCATGTCGCCGCGGCCCATGCGGCCGACCCCGATGCAGCCGATCCGCAGCACGTTGCTCGGGGCCTGCGGCCCGAGCAGGCGGCTCGGGACGAACAGCGGAACGCCGACCACGCCGGCCGCGGACTGCAGGAAGCGGCGACGCGTGACGGACCTCGGGTGCGCGCGGGTCATGGATGGTCCTCGTGGAAGAGTCGCAGCTCGCGCTGCAGGCGGGCGGCGTCCCAGGCTCCCGGGTGCACGCACACGCGGTAGCGCAGGACGAAGCTCTCGCCGCGCACCATCCGGTGCGCGCCGAAGCAGATCACGGCGGGCGTGAAGAAGCTCATCCCGCGCGAGCGGATCGCGTACCAGGGCGAGGGCGCGTTCAGGTTGTCCTCGTGCGCGAGGATCGCGACGCCGACCGGCACGCCGTCGAGCGTGCCGTGGTAGTCGAACGCCGCGCTGCGCCCGCGGAAGCGGTCCTGCGCGTTCCACGCGACCGGCCCCTCGCAGGTGACCGCCTCTCGGTCGGCGAAGTCGCCAAGGCGCAGCGACAGGCCGGCGTAGCCGCCGTGCGCCTTGCCGTCCGGTTCGCCGGGCAGCGGCGTGCGGTCGAGCACGACCTGCTCGGCCTGCGCCGTGAAGCGCGCCGTCCAGTCGATGTGGAACGAACCGTCGTCGGCGGGCGCGCTGACTCTGAGCGTGCGCTCCTCGGCGAGCACCGGCGCCGCGCCGTCCGGGCCGTACTCGATCTGCAACCGGATCGACGCCGAGCCGTCGTCGCGCCGCTCGGTGTTGCGCCAGCGACACGTCGTCCGGCCCGCGGGCCGGCCGGTCTTGCGGTCGTGCTCCCAGTAGTTGACGCCGTCGATGTACTTCCAGCTGAACCACAGCCCGTGGTGCCAGCGGTGGTCCGCGGGCTGGTCGCGCGTGAGCACGAGCCCCTCGGGCAGCGCGAGCGGATGGAAGCAGGTCTTGGCGCGTTCCTCGCCCCAGTGGAAGCGCCACACTTCGTGGCCGTCGCGCAGCAGCGCGACCGAGCCGTCGTCCTCGTCCCACTGCAGGCGCGAGCGCTCGGCAGACGGCTGCGTCACGCCGCTCGACGCGCAGGCGGCGAGCGCGAGCGCTGCACAGGGCCCCAGGGCGTGCATGGAAAGCGCCATGGACGAGGAGTTGCGAGGTTACCGTCCCGACTCCGCCCCGGGCCAACACGGAGTCGCGCGCGCGGTCGAACATGGCGGTGCGCGGCGCTGGCGCGCTCGGCGAAGGACCGTGGCAGTTCCCGGTGGCGCCGCGAATCCGGCCCCGTGCGCCGACCGGGGGCATGGCCGGCAGACGCCGGTCCGGGGCTTCCGGGCGTCAGCCTCCGACCGCGCCCGTCACGCGAGCTGCGCGGCGGCCTCGCGTTCCTCGGCCCGCAGGCGTGCCGCGTGCAGGTCCAGGTCGAGGCACAGGCGCTGCGCGGGTCGGAACCCGGCATGGTGGAAGAAGGACAGGAGGTCCTGCTGGTCCCACGCCACCTCGGTCTGCAGGACCGGGATGCCGAGGCCGAGCAGATTGGTGCGGAGCTGCGCGAGCAGCGCGCTCGCGACGCCCGCGCGCGCGACCTTCGGGTCGACCGCCAGCGTGTCGAGCACGGCCACGGGCTCGACCCTGCCGAACTCGCCGTAGTACACGCGCGCGAGCAGGAACCCGACCACGGCGCCCTCGCTCTCGGCGGCGAGCGACACCTGCACGCCGGTGTCGGCGAGCGCCTGGGCAAGCTTGGTCTCCAGGAACTGCTCGCGCCGCCGGCCGACGTTGTGTGCATCGCGCACGGCGACGCGCGTGTGACCGCGGCGGCGGCACGCGCGTACGCCGCGCTGCTGCGCCAGCACATCGAGAAGGAGGACCCCGTCCTGTTCGAGACCGCCCGCTCGCTCCTCACGCCGGCACAGGCCGCCGAGCTGCTCCTCCGGTTCGAACGCTTCGACACGGCGGGCGTCGGCGGCGAGGAGCTGGCGCGCCTCGCGCAGCTTGCGCACCGGCTGGCGACTCCGGCCGCGTGAGCGAACGCGGGGCCGCGCCTCGCGCGCCCCGCGGCGGGCCGCTACACCGGCGTCTGCCCGGCAGGCAGGTCCCCCAGCCAGCGCGGCGGCTCGGAGGCGTCGCGGTACTGCTCGCGCTTGAAGATCGGCACCGAGGTCTTCAGCCGGTCGATCAGGAAGCGGCACGCGTCGAACGCGTCGGCGCGGTGCTCGGCGGCGACGACGATCACCACCGAGGTCTCGCCCACCGGCACCTCGCCGAGGCGGTGCGCGACGCGGGCGCGGCCGATCCGGAACTGGCGGAGCGCGGCCTCGAAGACCTCGACCATGACCTTCATGGCCATCTCCTCGTAGGCCTCGTAGGACAGCGAGACGACCTCGCGGCCCTCGTGCCGGTTCCGGGTCACGCCGTGGAAGGTCACGATCGCGCCGTCGGCGTCGGTGCGCACTTCGCGTTCGAGCGCGCGCGGGTCGAGCGGCTCGCGGCTGAACGTGAAGCGGAACAGCTCGGAACCCCCGCCGCCGCTGATCGGCGGGATGAAGGCGACCTCGTCGCCGTCCTGCAGGGTCCGCTCGCCGGTCGCGTACGACCGGTTCACCGCGCACACCGCCGGCACCCGCGCGAACGCGGGCGCGCGCTCGATCAGCAGCGCCTTCACCGAGGCGACCGTGCTGCCCGGCGGGACGTCGAGGTCGAGCACGTCGTGGCCGAGGGCTTCCCGCGCCGCGGCAAAGCAACGCACCGTGATCCGCACGCACCGCACTGTAGCCGGCAGCACGCGCGACACCCAGGATCGGCGCCTCCCCGGAAGGGGCTCGGGACTCCGCGCCCATCGCCCCTGGCGCTACGCTGGCGGCGCGCGCGCTGTCGCGCGCCGGCTCTTCCCTACGTGCTCCCATGCTCGCCACCCTCCTGCTGCCTGGCGCAGCGCGTCCTCGCGGCGCGGGCAGGGCACGCACCGTCGTCCACGAGCGAGGGCGCCGCGGTCCCGCCTCCGCGCACGGAGGCCGCACCGCAGAGCCGCGGCAACCTCGACCGGTCGGTCGTGCCTCCGGTCGCCGTCGCCCCGAACCCGACCTCGACCGCCGAGTGAGCTGAGACCGCACGTGCTGTCGATCGCGCCGAGCACCGTGTTCGCGCCGGCCGCGCCGGAAGGCGAGGCGGGAAGCCCTGTGCTCGCGGCGGCCGTGCCGCTCGCGCTCGCCGGGGTCGCGCTGGCCGCGGGGCGCATCCAGCGCCGGCCGAGCCTCATGGTGCTCGCGGCGTCGTTCGGCGCGCTCGCGGCTTCCTCGTGCGCGAGCCTGCTTGCCGTGGACCTCGCCGAGGGCACCGCACGGCTCCTTGCACGGACGCTCGGGGCCGCCCTCGCCTTCGCGCACCTCGGCTGGCTGCTGCTCGCCGCACACGGCGACCCTTCCGGTCGTCCCGGCCACGCGCGCCGCGCCGCGGCGATCGGTGCCGGCGCCGCGCTCGCAGCGGCGTTCGTGGCCCGGGCCGGCATGGCGCCGGCCGCGGGTGCAGTACCCGGGTGGTCCACGCCGCTGCTCGCCGTGCCGGCCGCGCTCGCGTACCTCGCCGCGGGCGCGATGCCGCTGCGCACGCGGCGCGCCGGCACCGCGCGCTGGCTGGTCGCCGCGGGGACGGCGCTGTTCGCCGGCGCGGCGCTCGCCTCGTGGCTGTACCCCGCAGGCGCGCGCGCGATGCAGCTCGCCGGGCTCGACGCGCTCGCCGCCGCAGCCGTCGTCCTCGGGATGCTCATGGCGTTCCTGGAAGACGAGCGTGCGCAGGCCGCGGCCGCGGCCGAGGCACTGCAGAACAGCCATTCGCAGCGCCTGCACTCCAGCAAGATGGAGGCGCTCGGCCGGATGGCCGGCGGGGTCAGCCACGACTTCAACAACCTCCTCACGGCGATGCGCGGCCACCTCGAGCTGGCGCTCGAGCGCACGCTGCCCGCCGACCCGCGCCGCGTCGACCTCGAGCAGGCCTGGCGCGCGGCGGAGCGTGCGAGCGAGCTGACCCGCCAGCTCCTGTCGTTCAGCCGCGCCCGCCGGGTCGGGGCGAACGACTGCTGCGACGCCGTCGCGGTGCTGCGCGAGGCGGAGCCCCTGCTCCACCAGCTCGTCGGTCCCTCGATCACGATCGTCACCGACCTGCCCTCGTGGGCGCCGCCCGCGG
>DATGPD010000116.1:0-3511 GCA_035305285.1 Planctomycetota bacterium | reverse complement strand
AACTTGTCGGGCTTCTCGCTGCCGACCATCACCACCCCTTCGCCGAAGGTCAACTCGGAGTGCTCGACGCGGCCGCCGTCGCCTTCGACCAGCAGGCGCAGTTCGAACCCGAACGCTTCGATCAGCCAGTCGATCGCGCGGCGGGCATCGTCGTAGTAGAGGGCCGAGGAAATGCGGGGCCAGCCCGGAGGAGTCGGTTTCATGCGGTGCTTTCGAACGGGAGAGAGAGAAGGCGCCTGCGCGCCGGTTCGTCAATTAGTTCACTCTGCGGTGAACTAACTGTCAAACGCTCGGTTCCTGTCCCGTGCGGAATGCCGCGCGCGCGGTCGCACGCCGACCCCCGCGCGATAAACATGAGCGCACGCGCGGCCCGACGGCCGCGCGCGTCACCCTGCGCGAGTCTCCCCATGTCGCGGCACGCATCCCGCTCCCGCCTTCGTCTGCATCCGAGCGCGATCCTCGCGCTCACGACGCTGCTCCCCGGCCAACTCCAACTGCCCGGCGGCCGCGGGCCGCTCGCCGGCAAGCACGTCGTGTTGCTCGCCGGCGACGAGGAATACCGCTCCGAGGAGGGCCTGCCGATGCTCGCCAGGATCCTGGCTCAGCGGCACGGCTGCCGCTGCACGGTGCTGTTCTCGCTCGCGCCCGACGGCACGATCGATCCCGAGGCGCGCGGCAGCCTCGGCATGCCGGAGGCGATCGACTCCGCCGACCTGCTCGTCCTCCAGCTCCGTTTCCGCGCGTGGGACGACGCGACGATGCGGCGCTTCGTCGCGAAGCTCGACGCCGGTGTGCCGCTCGTCGCGCTGCGCACGAGCACGCACGCGTTCGCCTACGGCAAGGACAGCCCGAGCGAGTTCGCGCGCTTCTCCTGGGACAGCAAGGAGTGGCCGGGCGGCTTCGGCCGGCAGGTGCTCGGCGAGACGTGGGTCGCGCACCACGGCAAGCACGGCGCGGAGGCGACGCGCGGCGTCGTGGAACCCGCGCACGCCGACCACCCGATCCTGCGCGGCGTCGTCGACGTGTTCGGCGACACGGACGTCTACACCGCGAATCCGCCGACCGACTGCACGGTGCTCCTGCGCGGACAGGTGCTCGCCGGGATGACCCCGGACTCGCCGCCGGTCGAGGGCAAGAAGAACGACCCGATGCAGCCGATCGCGTGGGTCCGCGAGTACGCGAACGCGGCCGGCACGACGAACCGCGTGTTCGTGACGACCATGGGTGCGGCGACCGACCTCGAGAGTGCGGGCCTGCGCCGGCTGCTGGTCAACGCGGTGTACCACGGCCTCGGCGTCGAGGTGCCCGAGGCCGCCGACGTCGACCCGGTCGGCGCGTACGACCCGACTCCGTTCGGCTTCGGCACGTTCCGACGCGGCGTGCGTCCGGAGGACCACGCGCTGCCTGCAGAGAAGACGGACGAAGGCGGCGGGCGCGAGGGCCACGAGGATGGCGGGCACGAGAAGGACGGCGCGCCGGCGCTGGTCCTCCGCCGCGGCGAGCGCATCGCGCTCCTCGGCGGCGGCCTCGCGGTGCAGGTCGCGTCCGACGGCCGCTTCGAGGCGCTCCTGCACGCGCGCTTCCCCGACCTGCAGGTCTCGCTGCGCGGCTTCGGCTGGCCGGGCGACGAGGTCGGGCTCCAGCAGCGGCCGCCCGACTACACGCGGCTCGACGACCCACTGCTCGTGTTCGGGCCGGACACGGTACTGTGCTTCTTCGGCGGCAACGAGTCGTTCGCCGGGCCGGACGGCGTCGAGGCGTTCGCCGCGTGCTACGCGCGCTGGCTCGACGCGCACGCTGCGCGCCTCGCGAAGGACGGCCGCGCGCCGCGCTTCGTGCTGGTCTCGCCGATCGCGCCGCCTCCGGGCCCGGCCGACGCGCCGGGCACCGCGCGCGCGCCCGTCGTGCGGGCGTACGCGGAGGCAGTCGAGACGCTCGCGCGCCGACGCGGTCTGCTTTTCGTCGACCTGTTCCAGCCCACGCTCGCGTGCTTCACGGCGCAACCCGACGCCCGGCACGCCGCCTGGGGCACGCAGCTCACCCGCGAGACGCTCGCGCTCGTCGCCGCCTCGCTCGACGAGGGCCTGTTCGGCGCGGCCGGCTGGCCGACGGAGGAGGGTCTGCTCGCCGCGCTCGCCGCCGCCGCGGCGGACAAGGAGTGGGTGCACGGCAACGACTACCGGATGCTCAACGGCTGGTACGTCTACGGCGACCGGCGCACGCACGACACCGAGACCTACCCGAGCGAGTTCGCCAAGATCCGCGCGATGGTCGCGGCGCGCGACGCACACCTCTGGGCGCTGGCGCGCGGTCTGTCGAGCGACGGTCCGGACGACGCCGCGACCGGGACGCCGTTCACGCCGAAGACCGCGTTCGGCACGCATCGCTACGCCGAACCCGAGACGCTGCACTTCGCGAGCGCGGCGGAGTCGGCCGCGGCGATGGGCGTGCCCGAGGGCTTCGCGGTCGAGCCGTTCGCGTCGGAGGCCGAGTTCCCCGAGCTGGCGAACCCGGTGCAGTTGAACTTCGACGACCGCGGCCGGCTGTGGGTCGCGTGCATGCCGACCTACCCGCACTGGCGTCCCGGCGACCGGCGCCCGAGCGACCGGCTGGTGATCCTCGAAGACGACGACCGCGACGGCCGCGCCGACCGGGCGAAGGTGTTCTACGAGGGGCTGCACTGCCCCACCGGGTTCGAGTTCTGGAACGGCGGCGTGCTGGTCACGAGCCAGCCGCGCCTGCTGTTCCTGAAGGACCTCGACGGCGACGACCGCGCCGACGTCGTCGAGACGGTGTTCGACGGGTTCGCGACCGACGACACGCACCACGCGATCGGCGCGTTCGAGTGGTCGCCCGGCGGCCTGCTGCACATGCTCGAAGGCCTGCACATGACGACCGCGGTGGAGACGCCGTGGGGTCCCGTGCGCAACCAGGGGCCTCCCGGGTGCTGGGTGCTCGATCCGCGCCGCATGCGCCTGCGTTGGTTCCAGACGCCGGGCTACGGCAACCCGTGGTGCTACGTGTTCGACGCCGAGGGTCGCGGCATCGTCGGCGACGGCACGACCGGCCAGCAGCACTACGACGCGCTGCTGTCCGGCGGGCAGTTCCGCGGTCGCGGTGCGCCGCCGGCGGTGTTCGACAACCAGGGGATGCGGCCGGTCGTCGGCAGCGAGTTCCTGCACAGCCGCCACCTGCCCGACGACGTGCAGGGCCAGATGGTCTACGCGTGCGTGATCAACATGCACGGGCTCACGCGGTTCGAGGTCGGCGACGACGGCGCGGGCCTCGCCGGCCGGCGGATCGACGACCTGCTGGCGTCCGACGACGGCATGTTCCGCCCGGTCGACCCGCAGATCGGACCCGACGGCGCGCTGTGGTTCGGCGACTGGTGCAACCCGCTGATCGGGCACATGCAGTACTCGCAGCGTGACCCGAACCGCGACAAGGCACACGGCCGCGTGTTCCGCCTGATCGCCAAGGACCGGCCGCTGCTCGCGCCGGTCACCCAGCA
>DATGPD010000115.1:0-2322 GCA_035305285.1 Planctomycetota bacterium | reverse complement strand
GATCGCGCGCGCGATCGCGGCGCGCTTACGCATGCCGCCGGACAGGTCCGCGGGCATCTTGTCCGCGGCGCCGAGCAGCCCGACCATGTCGAGCTTCATCCGCGCGGTCTGCACCACGACCTCGTCGGGCAGCCGGGTGTTCTCGCGCAGCGGCAGCGCGACGTTGTCGAGCACCGAGAGACTGCCGAGCAGCGCGCCGCCCTGGAACGACAGGCCCATGTCGAGGCGCAGCCGGTCGAGTTCGTCCTCGGCCAGCTCGTAGATGTCGGTCCCGTCGACGAACACCGTGCCCGCGGTCGGCGCCTGCAGACCGCACAGATGCCGCAGCAGCGTGGTCTTGCCGCAGCCCGACGGGCCGAGGATCACGAACACCTCGCCGCGGTGCACCGCGAGGTCGACGCCGCGCAGGATCTCCCGTTCGCCGAGCACCGTGGTGACCGCGATCGCGCGTACGATGTCGTCCGGCCTGTTCCCGAGACGCTGGACGGCGGGCGCGGTGCGGGTCGCGGCGGCGGTCACGACAGCACCAGGCGCTGCACGGTCACGAACAGCGCGTCGAGGACGATGATGAGGAAGATGCTGGCGACCACCGCGTTGGTCGTCGCACGCGCGACGCCGACGCTGCCGCCGCGCACGCGCAGGCCGAGCGCGCAGCCGACGACGCCGATGGTCAGCCCGAACGCGACGCTCTTGCCGCTCGCGATGAGCAGGTCGGCGACCGCGAGTGCCTGCCGGGTCTGCTCGCGGTACGCGGCCAGCTCGACGTCCGCCTTGAGCAACGCGAACAGCGCGCCGCCGCACATCGCGATCACGTCGAACAGCAGGCCGAGGGCGAGCGCGGCGAAGCCGAGCGCGACGACCTTGGGCACGACCAGGAAGCGCACCGCGTGCACGCCCATCTGGCGCAGCGCGTCGATCTCCTCGCTGACCACCATCGCGCCGAGCTGCGCGGCGTTGCTGCCCCCCGAGCGCGCGGCGAGCACGATCGCAGTCATCAGCGGGCCGATCTCGGTGACCACCGAGACCCCCACCATGTCGGCCATGTAGATCTCCGCGCCCCACACGCGGAGCTGTACCCAGGCCTGCATCGCGAGGATCAGGCCGAGCAGGAACGCGATCAGGCTGACGATCGGCAGCGCGCCGAGCGCGGCGGTCTCGATCTCGGCGCAGATCCGGTCGAGACGCAGCGCACGCCGGCGGAACGGCCGGGTGACCAGGCTGCCCGCGGTCGCCAGCGCCATGTGCGCCACCGCGCCCGCACCGGCGATGGCGGGCATGACGAACGCGCCGAGCCTGCTGATCGGATCCTCCTTGGCGACCGGCGCACCGGGCGCGAGCAGGCGCTCGACCGACACCAACGAGAGGAACTCCAGCATCGCGGCGGAGGCACCCTTCACGCGCAGCTCGCTGCCGCGCGCCCGCGCGCGCCGCATCGCCTCGAGCACCCCGCCCATGCCGGCCGAGTCGAACGCCTGCACCGCCGACAGGTCGAGCACGAGGCGCGCGGGCCCGCCGCGCAACCGCTCGGTGACCGTGCCGACGAGCCCGCCGGCGGCGACGCCGTCGAGCTTGCTGCCGACCCGGATGACCGACCCTTCCACGCCCTCCTGTTTCGGCAGGCGGGCGGCCCGGTCTCAACGGGGCTTGCGCGCGCGGCCGCGGCGAAGCGCGGGCGTTCCTTGGCCGGCCGGCGTCGACCCCGAGTCGTGGTCGGCGTTCCGCGTTTCCCGCGCCGGAGACGAAGGCAGCCGGCACCGGCACGGCGTCGGTCCGCCCGCCGGACGGCGGATCGACGCATCGGAGCCAGCGCGGACGCAGCGTGCGCGAGCGTGCCGCGGAGGCGGAGCAACCACTCGGCGCGCGCGAAGGCCAGGGTCATCGAGCGCCGCCGCTCGATCGGCGGGTCGCCACGCGCGCGCGGCCTGCTGCGGCACCTCACTCGGGAGCACCGCAGCGGACGCCTACGGCTCGAAGCTGTCGAAATCCCAGTCGACGTCGAACGTGCCCGTCAGCTCGTTGCCGCCCGACATCATGATCGTGAACGACCCGGCCATGCCGTCGTTGTCGTAGCGCGTGATCGTCACCGAACCGCCGATCGCGCTCACGTCGTGCTGCGCGAGGTCGGAGACGTAGCCGATCTCGCACCCCACGCCCCCGCCGATCGGGAACGTGCCGACGCCGAGCGACGGCCCGAACGCCAGCTCCAGGAAGACGTCGCCGTCGCCGAACGACAGCTCGATCTCGGCGAGGTTCTGGAACTGCGGGTCGCTGTATTCGCGCACGCCGGTCGCGGTCGTCGCGTCGATCGTCACCGGGATCGAC
>DATGPD010000114.1:0-2268 GCA_035305285.1 Planctomycetota bacterium | reverse complement strand
GAGACCCGCTTCGGCGAAGTCGCCGAGGGCGTTGTACACCGACTGCACGCTCGTGCCCGGCAGGTGCGGCTGCACGCGCGCGAAGATCTCCTCCGCGCTGGCGTGCGCACCGGCACTCAGCGCGTCGTACACGGCGCGACGCGGCTCGGTGACGCGCAGCCCGGCGCCGCGGATCGCGGCGGTCGCGTCGAGCATGGCGGGCGGTGTGGTCACGGCATCCATTCTACCGCTTGTTTTGAGAAAGACAAAAGAAGCGTCAGCCTGCGACGAGCTGCGGCGTGCCCGCCTCGTCCTCGGTGAGATCGCCCGTCTCACCGTCGCGCGCGGCGCGGCGGCCCAGGATCAGCATGTACGCGAGGAACAGGCCCAGGGCGGCGGCGCCGATGCCGATCTTCACCCAGGCCGGCCATGGCTGGCGGGTGATGTAGCCCTCGATGACGCCCGAGAGCGCGAGCGAGAGCACGAGTCCGACGACGATGGTCGCCATGGACCTCCCGGCCGCCGCGAGCGCCGCGCCGCGGGTGCGCCGCCCGGGAGCCACCCACGCCCAGAACACGTGCAGACCGGCCGCTGCGGCGACGAAGACGCTCGTGAGCTCGAGCAGCCCGTGCGGCAGGATCGACGCGAAGAACACGTCGCCGTGGTCGAAGGCGAACAGCACCGCCGCGGCGGCGCCGACGCCCACGGCGTTCTGCACGATGACGTAGACCGGCCACAGGCCCGTGATCCCGAACATGACGCACTGCGCGGCGATCCACGCGTTGTTGGTCCAGACCTGGCCCGCGAACACGGCCGCCGGATTCTCGGAGTAGTAGCCGGTGAAGTCCTCTTCGGCGTACTGCTCCAGCTCGGCCTCCGAGCCGAGGGCCGCCAGCACGGCCGGGTCGCCCGCGATCCATGTCGCCACCAGGGCGCCGACGGCCACGAAGCCCAGCGCGACGCCGAGCGTCGTCCACCGCACGCGGTACAGCGCCGCGGGAAGCTGGCGCGCGAAGAACCGAGGCAGCCGCCGCAGCGGATTCTCGGTGCCGGCCGTCAGCCGGAGCCGGGCCCGCCCGAGCAGGGTCGACACGTGGTCGCCGGTCGCGGTGCGCCCCGCCGAGGTCTTCAGGTCGGCCAGATCGGCGGATGCCGAGCGGTACCGGGCGACGAGCTCGTCGACCTCCGGCCCGCTCAGCGCGCGGGTGCGCGACAGCTCGTCCAGCCGTGCCCACTCCCCGCGCCGCGCAGCGGTGAGCGCGTCGAGGTCCATGTGGTTCACTGTACCCATGGCCGCCGGACCCCCCGTGCTCGTGGAGATCCGCCAGGACGAGGTGCTCACCGGCGAGGCCGTCGCCCTGGATGTGCAGCCGCTCGGCTACTTCCTGCGCGTGGTCGGCGCGCTGATCGACGTGCTGATCGCCGTCGCCCTGATGCTCGGCGCCGCACTCCTGCTCGGCACGCTGGCGGGGCAGGGCGCGCTGTCGTCCGCGACGCTGCAGATCGCCCTCATCGTGACGCTCGTGCTCGTCACGGTCGTCCTCCCGACCACGGTCGAGACCGCCTCGGGCGGACGCAGCCTCGGCAAGCTGGCCGTCGGCGGGCGCATCGTGCGCGCCGACGGCGGCGCCTCCGGCTTCCGGCAGGCGCTGATCCGCGCCCTGGTCGGCGTGCTCGAGATCTACCTGACGGTGGGTGCGGTGGCCCTGCTGGTGGGGGCGTTCACTCCCCGCTCGCAGCGACTGGGCGACCTCATGGCCGGCACCTACAGCGAGCGCACCCGCGCGCCGCGGCTGCCCGACCCCGCACCGGGGCTGCCCGCGGGCCTGGAGGGGTGGGCGGCGGTGGCGGATGTCGCGCGCCTGCCCGACCGCCTCGCCCGCCGCATCTCGCAGTTCGCACGCGAGGCGTCGGCCATGGATCCGAGCGCGCGGGCGCGCCTGGCCCAGTCGCTGGCCGCGGAGGCTGCGCCCTTCGTCGCTCCCGTTCCCGCCGTGCCGCCCGAGGTGCTCGTGCGCGCGGTCGCGGCGGTGCGCCGCGACCGCGAGTACGACGCGCTGCGGCTGCAGGATCAGCGTGTCGCCGCGCTCACCGCCGGCCTCGGCGGCGTGCGCGGCGGGTGAGTCCGCGAGCGGCTCAGTACCGGTAGTGGTCGAGCTTGTACGGCCCCTCCACCGGCACGCCGATGTAGTCGGCCTGCTCGGGTGTGAGCTCGGTGAGCCGCACGCCGAGGGCGTCCAGGTGCAGGCGCGCGACCTTCTCGTCGAGCGCCTTGGGCAGCACGTGCAC
>DATGPD010000113.1:0-5019 GCA_035305285.1 Planctomycetota bacterium | reverse complement strand
GCCGTAGAAGTGCCGGAACAGCTCGTAGGTCCCGTCGACGAGGTGCACCTGCATCGCGGGGCCGCGCTCAGCGCCGTGCCTCCAGGTCGCCGACGAGGCGCTCGATGTAGCGCTGGAAGTCGTCGTGCATGATCTTCATCGACGGGTTGCGCAGCATGTTGCGGAACGACTCCTCCTGCGCGATGTCGCGCACCCGCTTCTCCCAGCTCCGGTAGTAGTCGGCCGGGATCTGCCCCATGCGGTGGCTGAACCAGACGATCTCGTAGACCGAGAGCTGCATCAGGTTGAAGAAGTACTCGCGGATCGCGCGCGCGTCGGCCAGCTGGGCGACGTCGTGCTTGTACACCTGGGCGAGCACCGGGTCGTGGACGCGCATCTCGCGCAGGTGCATCTGCAGCTCGACCATGCGGGTGAAGTTCGCGACGTGCGCCGCGCGCCGCGCGTGGCGGAACTGCACCGCGGCGTAGATCAGGCCGCCGGCGATCGCGAACGAGGAGATCGACTGGAGCAGAACCTGGAGTTCCTGCAGCGACATGGCCGCAGGATAGGGGCGCGGTTCATTCCCGCGGCAGGAGCAGCACCTTCTTCCCGCGGTAGTCGAACACGCACCGGAAGCGCTTCAGCAGGTCGACGCCGACCGACGCCTGCACGCCGTCGTTGCCGGTGAGCGCGCCGGTCTTGACCCGCGCAAAGAAGGCCTTCACGTCCTCGACCTTCTGGCCGGCGAGGACCACGTGCGCCAGGGTGCCGGACGGCACCTCGTGCATCCCGCCGACCCCGCCGAGTTTCGCGGTCTCGGTCTCGCGGCCGTCGAGCAACGCGAACGCGTCGACTGTCTTGGTGTGCACGGTCAGCGCGGTGTTCGCGCCGACGTCGAGCAGGAAGAGGCCCGGCTCGCGCCCTTCGATGCTGCCGGTGACGTGCGGCCGCCGGCCGACGAAGGTGAGCGGCTGCCATTCGTGCCCTTCGGGCGGCGTGAACGATTCCGCGTCGTGCACCGTGATCGCCGGCTGCGCGAGGTCCAGCTCGAACACGCCGGCGAAGAACGTCTCGTAGCCGATGATCCCGTGGATCTCCTCGCCCATCGCGGCACCGATCGGGCCGAGATCCAGCTCCAGCATCAGGAAGCCCTCGACGAGGACCGGGCCGAAGGCCAGGCTCTTCACCTTGCGCAGCCGCTGCGCCGCCACGCCGGCGCTCCCGGACGCCTGCACGGGGCCGGCGTCGGGCAGCTCGAGGCGCTCGACGATGCTCCGGTCGACGCACGACATGCCCGCGCCCGTGTCGAAGATGAACCAGCCGGCGTCTTCGCCGTCGACGCGCGCCTGGACGAGCAGGTGGCCGGACTTCGCGCGCTTGACCGCGATCGCGGCCGGCAGCTTGCCCTGCAGCGCCACGCGCTCGGGATCCGGCAGTTCGGCGCGCGTCTGCGCGGTCGCGGGCGCGAGCAGCACGAAGGGAGCGAGGACGAGCGACGGCGCGAGGCGCATCGTCGGAGTCATAGCGGAACGGCGGTGGCGGCGCCCGTGCGCGCTTTGTCGACCTTCGCACCGGGATGCGGAGGTCGACCCGGAAAGGAGCGATGGGCTCGCCCCTCCGTCCGGCCTTCCGTCGCCGGCCGTGCGTGCGCCCGCTTCCGGTGCGAGCAGGGAACCGCCACCGTGAGCGGCGCGCGGCGATCGGTTCGAGGTCGGTGCACGACGCCCGGCCGATGAGTCGCCGGCCACCCGCCCGCGCACCCGCCGATGATGCCTCCGCCCGACACCGGGAAGCTGCTGACTCGCGTGCAGCGGGAAGAGCATCTCGGGTCGGCGGGGTGGACGGCGCAAACGGAACGCCCCGCGCCAAGCGCGAACGGTCTCCCGTTCTCACCGGTGGTTGCCACTGCCCTGCAACGGGCAGGTATGGTGTCGCCATCCTCGCCGTCCGCTGCGTGCGTAGTCCTGCCCTCGTCCGCGACTCCTTCCCGCAATGACCGACGCCGCTGCTGCCGCGTCCGACTGGCACGACTTCGTGCACCTCGCCCTGCAGGCCACGCGTCGGCGCGACGTCGGGCCGCCGCAGTGCGACGCATGGGCGCGCGCGTTGGCCGCGGGCAGCCTCACGCCGGCGGCTCTCCTGCGCGAGCTGCTGCGCGACCACCCGGAGCCGCCGTACGACTACGCGCGCGACGCCCGGATCACGCGGTTCCGCAACGCCGACGTGGACCGCCTGTCGGCACGGCTGCGCACCGAGCGGCCGATCGACCAGGCGCACTTCGACACTTGCTGGCGGCAGCGCTTCGCCGAACTGGGCTCGGGCGCGCCGGAGCAGGAGCTGCGCGAGTACGGCGAGTTCCACCGCCGGCGATTCCTGGAGGCGATCCAGGCTCTCGCGATCCTGCTCGAAGACCAGCCGCGCCCGCGCGTGTTGGACTGCGGCATCTCCGTGTTCACGGCACTCTACAAGCGCCTGCTGCCGAAGATCGAGCTGGCGACGATCGACCGTTCGGTCGACTCCGCGCACGACGCGTTCCTCGCGCGGGCCAGCGCGGCGGCCGGCGCCACGGCGCACGCGACGGTGGACTGGAACGATCCGGCTGCGGTGCAGGCCGACGTGCGCGCTGCCCTCGGCGAGTTCGACCTGATCGTCTTCACCGAGGTGCTCGAGCACCTGACGGTGCACCCGGTGCACGTGCTGCGCAACCTGCTGTCGCTGCTCCGCCCGGGCGGCGTGGTCTACGTGACCACGCCGAATCGCTTCGCAGCCGGCCACCTGCGCCGGATCGCGCAGCGGATGGACCCGCAGCACGTGTTCCCGTACGAGGGCAACTCGACGGGCGCGCACCACTTCCACGAGTACTGCATGGCCGACCTGCTGGCGTACTCGGCCGAGGCGGGCGGCGAACCGATCGCGTTCCACTTCTCCGACTGCTGGGATCCCGAGCCGGTGGAGCCGGAGGACGAGCGCTCGAACATGGTCGCCGTCATCCGCCGACCGCGCTGAGCGCTCCGGTCCTCCGCCGCCTACCGTTCCCGGCACCCCGCGTCGAACGGCGCCCGCCGCGCCAGACCGAGCAGGTCTTCGGGCGCCGCGTACGCGGCGTCGCCGGCACCGAGCAGCGGCGACGCCTCGCTCGGCAGGACGTCGCGCGCGATGCCGTCGAAGCTCGCGCCGGCGAAGTCCGCGAGCCCCGTACCGCGCGCAACCGGCGCGCTGATGCCCGACACCGACCCGAGCACGACGTTACCCGCGAACGCGACGCCGGCGGAGCCGGCGGTGAAGCGCACCGCGTCACCGCGCGCGCTGTAGACGACGTTGTTCGCGAACACCATGCCCTCGCGCCCGCCCCACGACGCGAGGTTCGCGCCGCGACCCTCGGTCAGGATCGTGTTGTGCACGAACACGAGCGCGCGGGTCTGACCCTGGTGGTCGTGGCTCGCGAACCCGACCGCACCGCCGAACAGCGCGTTGTTGCGCACGATCGCCTCACCCTGCACCTGGAGCACGTTGTCGTTGCTGCGGTAGCACACGTTGCGCTCGATCACGTTCGGCTCGCGGCCGGCGGTGCCGTAGACCAGGATGCAGGGATAGTTCGTGTCGTGCACCTCGTTGCCGACGATGCGGTTGGCGAAGCTGCCCTGCTTCACCTCGATGCCGTCCCCCTGGCTGCCGCCGCAGTTCCACACGTGGTTGTACGCGATCACCGAGTGCTGCATGACGTACTGGCCGTGGTTCGCGCCGAGGTACATCCCTTCGCCGCTGCCCGTGGTGTCGTGCACGTCGTTGCCGGTGAGGAACAGCCGGCTCGTGTGCGCCGAGTTGGCGGCGATCGCGACGCCCGCGCAGTGGTGCACGTGGCAGCCGTCGAGCCAGAAGTCCGCGCAGTCGTGCAGTTTGAGCGCGGTGTCGCCGCCGGTGATCTCGATCCCGCGCAGCACGAGGTGACGGGCGAAGTCGACGTCCACCGCGTTCTGCGCGGCGTTGGGGCGGGTCCACACGACCGGCGCGCCGGGGCGCGCCACGATCGCCACCGGCGCGTCCGCCCTGCCTTCGACGTGGATGCCGAACCTGCCGGTGAACGAGTAGCGCCCGGGTTCGACCTCCAGCCGGTCGCCGGGCTGCAGGCGCGCGATCGCGGCGCGCAGGGCGGCGCCGTTCTCGGCCTCGCTGCGCTGCGGGTCGTGGGCGTGCACCAAGACGCGTGCGGGCGCGCGGTCGGCCCAGGGCGGCGCGATGCGCTCGCCCGGCGTCGCATGGACTTCGGCCGAGGCCGGCCCTTCGCCCGCCGCGTTGCTCGCGGTCACCACGTAGTGGCGCGCCCTGCCGGGGCGCAGGCCGCCGTCGACGAACGGCGGCGCCGCGACCGCGACGGCGTCGGCGTGCTCGCGCGCGACCCCGGGCCACCGCGCGAAGTACACGGTGTAGCGTTCCGCGCCGGGGACCGGCGTCCAGTCCACGGTGATCGAGTCCGCACCGGGCGTCGCCACGACGCCGGCCGGCGCCGCCGGCGGATGGACCGCAGGATGCAGGTCGCCCCCGGACGAGCCGCAGGCGGCGAGGAACAGGGCGGTCGCTGGCAGAGCCGGCCTCGGCGTGCGCATGGTGCAAGCGTCGGAAGACCGGCGGCGGGAATGAAGCCGGCGTTCCGCGATCGGGACGGCGCCGCGTTTCCTTCGTGCCGCGGCCGTCGGGAGGCGAAGCGAAAAGGCCGACGCCTCAGGCGTGTTCCTTGTCCGCCCGGACCCTCCGTCGTAGCCTCACGCCGTGTTCGCTCGTGCCATCAGGGCAACCGTCGCCGCGCGCCGGTCGGGACCCGCGGCGGGCGGCGCACGACGTGGCAGGAGGAAGGCCGCCCGGCTCGCGGTCGTGCTGTTGCTCGGCGGCTGTGCGTCACCCGAGCCGCGCGCCGAGGTCGAGGCCGCAGCCGCCCTCGCGGGCGAGCGCAGCGGCGCCGCGGTCGACTGGACCGACGCACCCGCGGCGGGTGCGCCGCGCGCGCTGCCTGCCGGTCCGCTGGCCGAGCGCGACTCGGTCGCG
>DATGPD010000112.1:0-5984 GCA_035305285.1 Planctomycetota bacterium | reverse complement strand
CATGCAGGCGCAGGAAGTGAACCGACGCGCGCACAAAAGAAAACCGGCGATGCGCAAAACCCGCCGGCTCGCGGAAAAAGCGGCGCCGCGCGCGCCGCGCCCGGTCAGCGGCGCGCGAGCAGGTCGAGCGCCCCGGGCGCGGCGAAGTTCGTCGCCAGCGTCATCGACAGCGCGGCGGCGTCGGCGAGCGAGGCCGGGACCGGCAGCGTCGACAGGTAGCGCAGGTCGTCCTGGAAGCTCGCCCACCCGGTGCGCACCGGATACTGGCCCCACGCGTAGTGCAGCAACGCGATGTAGTCGGGCAGGAGGCGACGCGCGCTCCACAGCCGGAGGCGCGCGTCCAGCGCCGCGCGGTCGACGAGGTCGCCGAACCCGTAGAGCATCGCGGCGATGACCTCGGGCGACTCGCTGCCGCCCGCCAGGCGCTCCTCCAGGTGGGCGAGCACGAGGCGGCGTGCGCGCAGGCAGACCTGCGCCGGCGCACCGAACGCGGGCGCGAGGCGCAGCACGTACCCTGCGTCGCCGAGCGCGGCGAGCCGCGTCTGCCAGTGCAGGAGCGCCGGGCGCCGGCCGCGGCCGAGGTCGGTCGTCGCGCGCGCGATGCGCTCGGCGTGGCGCCGCACGACCTCACCTTCCTCGCCACCGCTCAGGACCGCGACATCGGTGAGCGCGGCGAGCAGTGACACGGTCAGGTCGACGCGCGGTTCGCCGGCCAGCTCGGCCAGCACCGACTCGGTCGCCTGGCGGACCAGCGCGCGGTGCGGTCCGACGACGCGCGACGAGCCCGCGGCGAGCAACGCGCGCAACCCGAGCGCGCGCGCTGCCGGGTCGGACGGCTCGGCCAGCTCGGCCTCCATCTTGCTCGCCACCGCGGCGGCCAGCGCCTGGATGCGCTCCTCGCGCGCGGGGTTGGCACCGGTCGCGGCGAGCACCGTGCGGCGCTCGTCGCTCGAGAACCGCTGGCGGAACTCGTTGCGCAGCGCGTCCAGTTCGTTGCGCGCGCCGAGCCACGAGAGCACGGCCTCCGCACCGTCGTCCGCCGTCACCTCCTCGACCTGGGCGAAGAACGGCGACACCACCTGCACCCGCGTGGGCGGCGGCTCGACGTCGACGAACGGCTCGGTGGGGTCCGGGCGCGGCGAGCCGTCGATCGCGACGAGCGGGTCCGGCAGCGGCAGCGCGTCGACGTCGACCGGCGGGCGGACGACGAGCCTGCGGCAGGCTGCCTCGCCGAGCAGGGCGGCACCGAGCACCACGGCCGCGACCGCGGCGACGCGCACGACGTCGCGCAGGACGCTCTGCACGCGCACCGGTGCACGTACCACGCGGAGCTCGGTGCGCCGGCGCACGCTGTAGCGCAGGCGCACGAAGAACCCGGGCGTCGCCGGCGGCGGCTGCAGCTCGCGCAGGCGCGCGAGGAACTGCGCGGTGTCCGCGGTGCGCTGGCCGAGCACCGGGTCCGCGGCGTTGGCGGCCGCGACGCGTGCGGACTCCACGCCGTCGAGCCGGCCGAGCAGCCAGTCCAGCGAATCGAGGTCCAGGTCGGACATCACGCTCCTCCGGCCGCCACCGCGCCGGCGCCGTCGTCCGACGCCAGCAACCGCTCCTTCAGCGCGCGCACCGTGTTGAACATGCGCGACTTCACGGTCCCCACCGGGATGCCGAGGATCTGGCTGATCTCGCCGTACGGCAGCTCCTGGTAGACCGCGAGCTCCAGCACGATCCGGTGCGGCTCGTTGAGCGCCTCGAGCGCGCGCCGCATCCTTTCCTTCTCCTCGTCGCCGATCGCGCTGTCGACCGGATCGGGCCCGCGGTCGCGCGGCGGCGTGAACGCCGCAGGGCTCGCGTCCAGCATCGGCTGGTCGAGCGAATAGAGCCGCGGGTGCGGACGGGTCGACCGGTAGTGGTCGATCCACAGGTTCGTGGCGACGCGGAAGATGAAGGTCGAGAGCCGCCCCTCGGGCCGGTACGCCGACGCACGGCGCAGCAGGCGCAGGAACAGGTCCTGGGTGAAGTCCTCCGCCCGGTCCCGATCCCAGCACAGGCGGTAGAAGAACTGCACCAGCTTCTCCCCGTATGCCTGGAACAGCTCCTGGAAGGCGTTCGGGTCCCCGTCCCGGTAGCGCGCGAGCAAGTCGTCGCCGTCCCCTGCCGTGTGGGCCGGCGGCTGGCGCGCGGCCTTCCGGAGGGCGACGGATCGAGCCATGGCGGCCCGTCGAACGAACGGATCGTCGGGGTGGTTCAGGGTCCTTCCAGGATTCGTTGCAGGCCGGCCAGATCGCCGACGGCTCCGGCATTGTGGAGGACGGCCCGGCGTCCGTCGACCCCGCCTTGCCGTCGGGGTTCCAGCGCGAGCCAGACGGCGTCCTCCGGAAGGAGATCGGCAACCTTGTCGGCCCACTCCACCGCGGTCACGCCGCTCCGCTCGGCGAGGTAGTCGAGGCCGCCGTCCGCGAGGAACGCACGCAGTTTCCCCGGCAGGTAGGCGTCGACGTGCACGAGCGGCACCCGTCCCGGGTGCTCGACCACCAGCAGGTACGTCGGGCTCGCGACGGCATCCGGGTCGTCGACCCCGAGACCGCGCGCCAGCCCGCGCACGAGCGTGGTCTTGCCGGTACCGAGGTCGCCCGTCAGCGCGAGCACGGCCCCCGGCTCCAGGCGACGGCCCAGCTCCTGGCCGAGCCGTTCCGTGGCCGCGGCGTCGGGAAGCCAGAACGTCATCATCGCGCCACCTCCGCCCCGAGCCGGTGCTCGTAGCCGGCCGTGACGCGCGTTCGGCGACCGTCGGGGCCGAGCAGGAACACTTCGCCGGCGCGCGCCGACCCAGTTGCGGCGACCACCGTGCCGATCGCGCCGGCGGCGTGCTCCTTCCCGCGGCGGGTGAACAACAGGACGTGGTCCTCGCCGTCGCCGAGGGCGTGTTCGAGCGGCGTCCGCCCGGTACGCCGCGCGAGGCGCCGCGCCGCGGCGCTCACCGGGATCGCCTTCGGATCGAGCACCGCGCACAGCGCCTTCCCGCACGCGCGCGAGGACGCGCGCAGCATCGTGGCGAGGTCGATCACCAGTCCGTCGCTCACGTCGATCACGCCGCCCACGCCCGCGGTCTGCGCGAGACGCACGCCCAGCGCGAGCGGCGGCGAGAAGCGGAGGTGGCCGCCGAGGAGCGAGCCGCCGAGCGGGCCGGACACGTGCACGCGGTCGCCGGCGCGCGCCGCGTCGCGGCGCAGCACGCGCCCGATCGGGTGGCCGAGCACGGTGACGGTGACGGTCAACGGGCCGCCGGTGCTGCCGGTGTCCCCGCCGACCACCGTGCCGCCGTGCCGCTCGACCGCGGCGCGGATCCCGCGCATGAGCACCGCGAGGCCGCGCGCCGGGCGCGTCCGCGGCCAGAGCACCGACACGAGCGCGTAGTCGAACGCCGCGCCCATGGCGGCGAGGTCCGCGAGGTTGCGGTTCACCGCCTTGCGCCCGACCAGCGCGAGCGGGGTGCGCGCGGTGAAGTGCACGCCTTCGACGACCGCGTCGCACGCGACGACCGTGTGCGCGCCGCGGTTGGCGACGACCGCGGCGTCGTCGCCGATGCCGAGCGCGCCGCGCCCGCGCGGCGGGGCGAACGCGCGCGCGAGACCTTCGGTGAAGGCTCGTTCACCGAGCACGGGACGGCACCTCGGGCGTCGGTACGAACGCGACCAGCACGAGCGCGCGCACCGCCGACAGCGGGAACGGCTGGTCCTGCAGGTCGGCGAACCGCGAGCGCGGGTTCTCGTGCGCCAGCAGGATGCGGTCGCCGGGCAACACCGCGTCGACGCGCGACAGCAGGATCCCGCCGCGCGCCTCCACGAAGACGACCGAGCCCGGGCGCACGCGCGAGGGCCGCTTCTCCACCAGGCACCGCGTGCCCGGCGGATGGCTGTCGGGCAAGGTGTCCATGCCTTCGGGGACGGTGAACATCCCGTAGTTGCGCCACAGCAGGAGGCCGCCGAGCAGCACGACGGGCAGCGCGAGCCGGCGCACGACCTTCGCCGCGCGCAGCGGGAAGGGCACGCGGTTCGGTTCACGCATGGGGCGAACCCGTCGCCGGTCTGTCCTCGTGCGCACGCTGCAGCATCGTGCACAGGTACGCCGCGGTGCCGCGTGGGTCCTCGGAGTCCATCAGTTCGCGCATCACCGCGATCCCGAACGGGCGGAACGGCAGGATCTCGCCGAGCGTGCGCTTGGTGATCCCGCCCAGCCAGACGACGGGCACGGTCGAGGCCGCGGCGATCTTCGCCGCCGCACTCGGCCCGAGCGGCACCGCCGCCGGATGCGACTGCGTGTGCAGGACGGGCGACAGGGTGACGTAGTCCGCGCCGCCGCGGACCGCGGCGTCGACCTCCAGGGTGTTGTGCGCCGAGACGCCGACGACCATCGGCGGCGGCAGGAACGTGCGTACCTGCCCCGGCAGTAGCGACCAGCGCCCGAGGTGCACGCCGTGCGCCACGCCGGCAGCGGCGACGTCGGCGCGGTCGTTGACGAGCAGCAGGCCGCCGTGCGACGTGAGCACCGGGTGCAGCAGACCGCACAAGATCGCCAGCTCGCGCGCGCCGAGGCGCGGCTCGCGGAGCTGCACGCAGCGCACGCCGCCCTCGACCGCCGCGCGGACGACTTCCTGGATCCGGTGGGTGTCGCCGCGCCCGTCGGTGATCAGCATCACGCGCAGCGCTCGCGCCCGGTCGGGGTGCATGTCCGCCGGCATAGCCGGCGCGCGCGCGCGCGCAAGGCGCAAGGCCGCGCTACGGCTGGATGCAGATCTGGAGCGCCCCCATCACCGACAGGCAGGCGAAGTTCAGGTCGTAGCAGGCGCACTGCGCGCACAGGCACGCGCCGACGAGGCGCGGGTCGGCCGGGATCGGCAGGCGGCTGCTCGCACCCTGGATCACGAGGATGGGGTCACAGGCGAGGAAGCACGTGCCCGAGCTCGCGCAGGTGGCCGGCGGCTGCAGCGGCAAGAGGGCCTGCAGGGGCACGCCTATCACCGTGAGGTGCGTCGCGGTCCCGAGGCAGATCGGGCAACTCCAGGACAGGGCCTGTCCGACGCGGGCGTCCGGCGCCGAGGTGAACGGTGCGCCCGCGCAGCCGGAGCCCGGGATCTGCGTGTTCTGGGCAAGGACCGGTGCGACGACCAGCGCGAGAGAAAGGACGACGCGAAGCACGGGAAGCATGGGAGGTCTCCTTGGTCGATGCGCGAGCGTAGCGAACTCGCCGTGCGCGGCACCGCGTCGTCACGCACACCCGGTCGCGCGGCCGGGTGTGCGCACGGCGCTATGGTCCGCGCCCATGCCGCAGCCCCGATCGCGCAGCATCGTCGTCCCGCGCCTGCTCCACCTCCTCGCCGAGGCCTTCGACCAGAAGGCCTGGCACGGTCCCAACCTGCGCGGACTCCTTCGTGGCGTCACGGCCGAGCGGGCCGCGTTCCGCCTGCATCCCGACCGGCACAACATCTGGGAGCTAGTCCTGCACTGCGCGTACTGGAAGTACGCGGTGCGCCGCCTGCTGACCGGCGAGACGCGCGGCTCGTTCGCGCGCGACGGGAGCAACTGGTTTCCGCGTCCGGAAGCCGGCGGGGGCGAAGCGCAGTGGCGCGCCGACCGCGCGCTGCTCAACGCCGAACACCGCGCGCTCGTCGCGGCGGGTGTCGCGCCTGCACGACCGCGACCTCGACCGCGTGCCCGCGGGCAGCAAGCACACGATCACCCGGCTGGTCGCCGGAATCGCGGCGCACGACCTCTACCACGCCGGTCAGGTCGCGCTGCTCAAGCGGTCGAGCTGAGGCCGGCGGACGCTCGTCGTCCGCGCCGCCCTCCGCCCGCATGCGGCAGATCCGGGGCCGCAGAGGAGTCGTGGCGCGCGGGGTGAGGTCCGCCGGGATCGCGGGTCTCTCCCGGCGGCGCGTGTCCGCCGCACGCAAGAGAACCACGAATCCCGATTCCCGGGAGCTGAACCCG
>DATGPD010000111.1:0-2625 GCA_035305285.1 Planctomycetota bacterium | reverse complement strand
CGACATCTCGCACAGGTGGCGCAGGATCACCGCCTCGCGGTGCCGCTGGTTCAACTGCAGCATCGCCCGCTCACGTGCTTCCTCCAGCTCGCTGGCGTAGAGCATCACGCTCGGCGCCGCGTCGGGCGCGGGGATGTTGATCGTCGACTCGTCGCGATCGCTGCCCGCCTCGCCGAGCGGCTTGATGCGCCCCGCGCCGCGCTTCTTCGCCGCCCCGCGCCGGCTCGCGTCGCGCACGTTGTTCACCACGATGGTCGCGATCCAGTTGCGGAACGACCCTTCCGAGGTCTGTTCGAACTTGTCGAGGTGGAGGAACGCCTCGAGCAACGACTCCTGCGCGAGATCCTGGATGTCGTGCCAGCACTCGCGCAGCGGCTTGTTGAGGCGCAGGGCGACGATCTGCTGGACGCGTGGCAGGTAGCGCGCGAACAGTTCCTCGCGCGCGAGCACGTTGCCCGCCTTGGCGGCGTTGACCTGCAGGATGGTCTTCGGCACGCCCGTTTCAGGGGTCTTGCGTTCGGCCACGCCCCTATCTTGCCACACCCGGGTCGGCCGTGCTGGATGCCCGTCCGGGCAGCAGGTGCCAGATCCCAGCGGCATCGACCCGTGCGACGCCGTCCTCCGCCAGTTTCTCGAGGCCGGCGGCCAGGGAGCGCGCTGCCACGCCGAACATGCGCGGGTCGACGTCCCAGTAGACCTGGGGCAGCAGGGTCGCGGCGTCCGCCGGCCCCGCGGCGAGCACGCTGATCAGCTTCTGCTCGCGTTGCGCGCGGTGCCGCAGGTACTGGCGCACGAGGCGATGGCCGTCGCGCACCGCGGGGCCGTGCGCGGGGTAGAGGGTTCCCATCGGCACGTCGAGCAGGCGCGTCAGGCTCGCGAGGTAGGTGCGCAGGTGCCCCTCCGGCGGGTCGATGACGATCGTCGAGATGGTCGACAGCATGTCGCCGACCAGCACCGCGTCGTAGCGCGACTCGCGGAAGCACAGGTGGCCGCGGTCGTGCCCGGGCGTGAACAGGGCCTGCAGGTGCCAGCCCGGGGTGCCGTCCGGCGCGCGGCCGAGCGGGATCACGTCGCCGTCGTGCAGCGGCGCGCCGCGGGTGAAGTCGCCGCGCAGGCGCTCCAGGGTCAGCGGATGACCACGCACCGGAAGGCCGTAGCGTGCGCTGGTCGCGGCGACGGCGCCGACGTGGTCGCCGTGGTGGTGCGTGACCAGGATGCCGGCGAGGCGCGCGCCCGCGCCGCGCAGCTCGTCGAGCAGCACGAACAGGCGCTCCTGCTCGTCGGCGTCGGGCGGCGCCGGGTCGACGATCCACAGCTCCGACTCGCCGACGATGTAGCAGTTGGTGGTGGTCGCGGGCGGCAGGGTCGGGCTGCGCAGGCTCGCGAGCAGCACGCCGGGCGAGAACCGTACGTGGTGCAGCCGGCCCGCCTCGTAGCCGGCGGCGGTCGCCGCCATCACCGCGTCGAACTCTTGCAGGTCGCGCGCGCGGACGAGGTGCTCGAACAGGATGACGACCGGCGGCACGAGCATCAGCTCGCCGCGCCGCCACGCGTCGAGCGCCGCGGCGGGCCGCACGAACCTCCCGGCGACCAGCTCGCCGGGCCACACCTCGGGTGACTCGCCCGCGGGCAGCTCGGCGCGCACGAACAGGGTGTCGTAGCGCGTCGGCGCGAACGGCGGCGTGACGATCCGGCACACGTCGGTGACCGCGCGTTCGCCGCGATGCGGCCCGCACAGTTCCTGCCAGGCCCGGACCCCGGCGTCGTGGTCGTCACCGAGCATCGCGCGCCGCACGCGCAGCCGCTCGCTCGCGGGCGTCGCGGAAAGCGCCGGGTCGAGCAGCACGCCGGTCTCCTCGAACAGCTCGCGCACCGCGCAGCGGCGCAGCGACGCCGGGTCGTCCGCCGCGCCGTCCTCCGCGCCGAGCACGCCGCCGGGCAGTGCCCAGTAGCCGCCGAAGAAGCGCAGCTCCTTCGAGCGCTCGACGAGGTACACCTCGCGATCGGGCCCGGCACTCCGGGTCAACAGGATCGCAGCCGCGTGCCGGGTCATCCGGCGGGAACATAACACCCGCCGCGGCGCGTTCCGTCTCGTTACGCGACTCGCGCCGCGCTGCGCTCAAGGCGGGTGTCGCGCCGTCCGACATCCGGCGCACGCGTGCGGGCCATGCCGCTTCGCCGCCACCGTGTGCACTCCGGCGCGGCGCACGAGCCGCGCAGACGGCCCGGCGGCCGGCGGTCCGCCGTCGCGTCGCCGCCGCCCGAACGCACGTTCGGGCTGCGGCGCGCGCCCGCACGCCGCGGGTGCGGCGCGGGTGCAGACGCACGGGAAGCAGTGTCGATGAGGGAAAGACACGCGATGGGCGGCAACGGGCGAGAGCGCGGCGCGGTGATGGTGTGGGCGCTGATCTTCGTGATCGTGACCGCCGGCATGATCATCTCGCACAGCGCCTACATGGCGTCGCATCGCCGGACGATGGACGTCCAGCTCAAGCGCAAGCCGCTGGCCGCGACGCTCGCCCGGGCGGCGCTGACCGACGGGTTGTCGTGGTTCCAGGCGCAGCCGACCCAGCCGGTCACCGACTTCGCGCCGCGCCAGGACCTGACCGCGAACCCTCCGGTGAT
>DATGPD010000110.1:0-5251 GCA_035305285.1 Planctomycetota bacterium | reverse complement strand
CGGCGACATGGTGCTGGTCGGGGCGATCCTGGGCGTGGTGCTCTCGGTCGCCGACGCGCGCCTCAAGGCGATGCAGAAGGCGGGGCGCAAGGTGTTCCGCCTCTACCCGATGGCGACCGCGGTCGGCATCTACCTCGGCATCGGGCTGGCCGTCCCGATCGCGATCGGCGGCCTGATCGCGCTCTTCATCGCGCGCGACGTCGTGCCGCGCGGCGAGCAGCTCCCGTTCGTGCCCGGCAAGGACGACGACGAGCGCAGCCTGGAGCTGACGCCGAGGCGCGAGTACCACGCCGAGGTCGAATCGCACTACACGATCCCGGCCGCCGGCCTGATCGCCGGCGAGGCGATCGTCGGGATCGGGCTCGCGGCGCTGGTCGCGGTGGGCGGCCGATTCCCCGTCCTCGAGGGGGCGGAGTGGCGCCAGTCCGCGTTGTTCGACTGGTTGTCGATCGCGGTGCTCGTCGCGATCGGGGTGGGGCTCACCCGCTACGTCGTGTGGGCTTCGAACCGGTCCTTCGCGGCGGCGTCCGCGCGGCGCACCGATCCCGCCTGACGCTGCCCCGCGGCGTGCGGCTCCGCGGCCAACGCGAGGTCGGCGGAGCGGCGCGCGGCGGTCGCGTCGCACGAGCGCCGGACGCGCGCCGTCGCGTCCGAGCCGGGCACCACCGCGTCGGCCTGCGCGCGAGCCCGGGTGTGCTGCGGCCGCTCCCGCAGTCCGGTGCGAGCTCGCGGCGGGCCATCGGGAAACGGCGACCCCGGCCGGCTTCCGGCAGGAGGCCGGGGAACCTCGGCCCTGGCTTGCCGCGCTGCCGGTGGGCTCAGGGTGCCCGGCTGCCGAGATCCGGCAGGCCCTCCAGGAAGAACGCGGCGAGGTCGTGTCGCCCCTCCACGCCCGCCTTGCGGTACACGCTCCGCGCTTGCTGACGTACGGTCGCTTCCGAGGTCGCGCGCAGCGCCGCGATCTGCTTGTGGCTCAGTCCCTTGAGCAGGAGCAGGGCGATCTCGCGCTCCGCCGCGCTCAGATCCCAGCGGCGGAGCTGGCGGTCGATCGCCGCGCCGAGCCCGCAGAGCAGGTCCTGCGCCTCGCTCCGCCACCGGGCGGCCTCTGCCGCCAGCTCCGCCAGACGAACCTCGAGCGCGGCGGCATCCGCCCGTGCCTGCCGCTCGCGGCGGACGAGGTGGACGAGGTGGCGGAGGACGAGCATCGCACCGACCGCCCAGGCGAGGACGACCGCGCCCTCCAGCACGACGTGCCACCGGGTCGTGCCCTGCACGAGGTCCGCGGCGAGGTCGACCCCGGCCAACGCGGCGATCAGGATCAGGACGATCCCGGCGCCCCACGAACGCCGGCGCTCCCATGCGTCATCCGACGGATCGAGGGACACGCGGCGGCCGAGCAGCGCGGGACTCACGTCCGACGCATGCTCGAAACCGTCATCGCGTGGACGTTCGCGCGTTCCCTCTGCGATCGGGATCCGAGCCAATGCAAACACCTCTCCATCCGATGGTCGTCCACTTGCCGATGGCGCTTTCCGTCCTGATGCCGGTCCTCGCCGGCATCCTGTGCGTGGCAACCTGGCGAGGCTGGCTGCCCGGCAAGTCGTGGCTGCTCGTCATCGCCGCGCAGGCGCTGCTCGTGGGGTCCGGCTTCGTCGCGCTCCGCACCGGCGAGCACGACGAGGACCGGGTCGAACGGGTCGTGGCGAAGTCGGTGATCCACGAACACGAGGAAGCCGCGGAGGTTTTCGTGGACGCCGGCCTGGTCGCGTTGGGGATCGCGCTGCTGCCGATGTTCCTGGGGCGCAGTCGGTGGGTTGGCTCGGCGCGGCTCCTGACCCTGTTCGCGATGCTCGCGGTGTCCGGCCTCGGCTACCGGGTCGGCAAGGCCGGCGGCGCGCTGGTCTACGAACACGGCGCAGCAGCGGCCTTCGCACAGCCGGCCGCCGAGACGCATGCGCACCCCGCG
Organism: Planctomycetota bacterium; assembly: GCA_035305285.1. GTDB lineage: Bacteria > Planctomycetota > UBA1135 > UBA1135 > UBA2386 > DATGPD01. The sequence goes on along the minus strand of DATGPD010000110.1, from coordinate 3,285 downwards.
CCGGAGACGCGGCGGGATCGACACGACGACGACCGGTGACCGGAGGCGCGTGCTCACCGCGGCGTTGCCCTCGCCGAGGGTATGCGGGGCGCGCATGGGCGCCGCGGCCGGACGCGGCGCAATGGGCCTACGGCCCATCGCAATGCCGTGAGCCGCCGTATGCGGTGGAACGGTTCGTCGCGCGCCGATCCGGCTCGCTTCGCCGCCCGTCGATCTCCGCATGGTCGTGAGCTGTCGGCTGCGGCGCCACGCAACTGCCTGCGACGCGCCGCAATCGCGGCGCGCACGTGCCCGCTCGCGCGAGCACGCGCGCGGCACTGCCCTGGCCCACGGTTCACGGCTTGCGGGCCTCCCGGGTCACATTCAAACTGATCCCGGCCTCGACCAACCACGGTGCGAGGCGTCTTCCGGTTCTCTCTGGTTCTCTCTCTGTCTTCCCACCCGATGCGAATCCTGGCACTCGCCGTCTTCAGCACGAGCCTCGTCGCTCAGTCCATCGTCGTTCCTGCCGCCAACGAGAACGCGCGCGGCACCGGGGGCACCAACACGCTCACCCGTGGCACGGGCGCGCCGCGCACCTACATGCTCGGGATCGATGCCTCGCACCTGACGGGCATCCCGGTCGGCTCGATCATCAACGGTGTCTCCTTCCGCACCAACGTCTCCACGTCGAACCCGGCGAGCTGGCCGGCCGTGGATACCACCTGGACGCCGTACGACGTGCTGATCGGCCCCGCGATCCCGATCAACTCGTGGACGACGACGTTCATGAGCAACTTCGCGGCCACCCCGACGGTGGCGCGGGCCGGCGCGATGGTGATCACGCCCGGCACGTACACGACGAACACCGGCCTGCCGGCGCCGCAGCCGAACCCGTGGGGCGAGTTCTTCTGGGACTTCCAGACGCCGTTCACGTACACCGGCGGTGACCTGGCGATCTACTTCGCGCACCCTGGCAGCGACCAGGCGAACCAGGTGTTCTTCGACACGGTTGCCTCGGCGCCTGCGGCAGGCTACGCCGCCTACTCGGCCTCGGCGTACCAGGCGGCGACCGGCGCGTCGGCCAGCTTCTTCATCACCCGCATCCACTACGGCTACGGGGCCGGATGCCCGGGCACCGGCGGGCTGACCCCGAACCTCGTACAGACCAACAACACGACCGGCGGCGGCACGGTCAAGTTCTCGATCGCCAACGCCCCGGCCAACGCGCCCGCGGCGTACGCGATCGGCGTGGGGCGGACGTCGGTCACGCTGCCGAACGGCTGCACGCTGCTGACCAACCCCGCCGTGCTCCTGCCGGTCGCGCTCGACAACCACGGCCGGTTCCTGCTCAGCCTCAACGTGCCGGCCGGGGTGATCGGCACGCTGAACGTGCAGGCCGCGGTCGTCGACGTCGGCGCGGTGGGCGGCTACACGCTCAGCAACGCGACCGAGCTGACCGCCAACTGAGCGGCGCCTGACCGGCGGCGCGCGCGCGGCGCGCCGCCCGCGTCCACACGACCGCCCTTCCGCGCTTCCCCTGCGGCGCGCGCGCCGCCATCATCCTGCGCCATGGGCGGTTTCGTTCGGTCAGGAACGACGCGCGCGCGCGCCGGGGGGATCCCATGGTCGCGCCGATCCTGAACGCGCTGCACACGCACCCCGACCTGCCGGTCGAGATCGGTGCCGTGCACACCGAGCCGGCGCGCGAGGCGCGCACCCGACCGTTCCCCGAGTGGGTGCACCCCGGCTTGCGCGCCGCGCTGGAGAGCAAGGGCATCCTGTCGCTCTACAGCCACCAGCACGTCGCGGCGCAGGCGCTGTACGAGGGTCGGCACGTCGTGGTCGCCACGCCGACGGCGTCCGGCAAGTCGCTGTGCTTCAACCTCCCCGTGCTGTCCCGCCTGCTCGCCGAGGGCGCGGAGGCGCGCACGCTCTACCTGTTCCCCACCAAGGCGCTGGCGCGCGACCAGATGGCCGAACTGGAGCGGCTGCTGCTCGGCTGCGGGCGGAACGACCTCGTCGTCGCGGTCTACGACGGCGACACGCCGCCCGCGACGCGGCGCGCGCTGCGCGAGTCGGGTGACCTGGTGCTCACCAACCCGCACATGCTGCACACCGGCATCCTGCCGAACCACACCAAGTGGCAGGGGCTGTTCACCGCGCTGCGCTTCGTGGTGATCGACGAGGTGCACACGCTGTCGGGGGTGTACGGCTCGCACGTCGCGAACGTGCTGCGCCGCCTGCGGCGGATCTGCGCGCACTACGGCAGCGACCCGACGTTCTGCGCGGCGAGCGCGACGATCAGCAACCCCGGCGAGCACGCGCGCCGCCTGCTGGAGCGCGACGTGCTGGTCGTCGACGAGGACGGCAGCGCGCGCGGCGCGAAGCACTACGTGTTCCTCAACCCGAAGCTTGTCTCGCCCCTGTCCGGCCTGCGCCTGCCCGCGGTCGAGGCGGCGCGCCAGCTCGGCGGCACGCTGCTGCAGAGCGACCTGCAGTCGATCTTCTTCACCCGCACGCGCAGCACGCTGGAGGTGCTGCTCAAGTACCTGCGCGACGAGGCGGACCGGCTGAACGTGGATCAGGAGCGGCTCGCCGGCTACCGCGGCGGTTACCTGCCCGAGCTGCGCCGACGCATCGAGCAGGGCCTGCGCGCCGGCGCGATCAAGACCGTGGTGTCGACCAGCGCGCTGGAGCTGGGGGTCGACATCGGCAGCCTCGACGTGTGCGTGCTGGTCGGCTACCCGGGCACGGTGTCGAGCACGTTCCAGCGCGCTGGGCGCGTCGGCCGGCGCACGCAGGAGAGCCTCGTGCTGTTCCTCGCCCGCTCGTTCGCGATGGACCAGTACCTGCTCGCGAACCCCGGCTACCTGTTCGACCAGCCGCGCGAGGCGGTCGCGATCGACCGGACAACCCGATCATCCTGACGAACCACCTGAAGTGCAGCGTGTACGAGCTGCCCATCCGGCGGGACGAGGGCTTCGGCGAGGCGCCGCACGTGGGCGAGATCCTCGACTTCCTCGCCGACGACCTGCGCGTGCTCAAGCGCGAGGGTGACCGCTACCACTACGCGGCGCAGACCTACCCGGCGGATGGCATCTCGCTGTCCGCCGCGGACATGGACAACGTGGTCATCCAGGAGCGCGACACGCGCCGCGTGCTCGGCGAGGTCGACCGCCCCGGGGCGCTGACCGAGGTGCACGAAGGCGCGGTCTACGGCCACCAGGGCGAGCAGTACGTGGTCGAGGAGTTCGACTACCACAACCGCCGCGCGTGGGTGCGCAAGGTGGAGGCCGACTATTA
>DATGPD010000109.1:0-3084 GCA_035305285.1 Planctomycetota bacterium | reverse complement strand
GCGTGAACAGTCCGTCGGCCAGTGCGACGCGGGTGACCGAGCGACCGATGCGACCGAAACCGTGGATGGCGATGCGGGCCATGCCGGGATTGTTGGCGCGCGCGCGGGCGAGTCCATGGGCACCGTGCGCGCGCCGGGGCATCCCGCCGGCGCGGCGCTCAGCTGCAGCCGCTCGTCGCGCCGCAGGAGTCGCACTTCAGGCAGGTGCCGTTGCGCACCAGGGTGAACTGGCCGCACGCGCCGCACGGGTCGCCCTCGTAGCCCTTGAGCCGCGCCTCGGCGATCTTGGCGCGCTGGATGAGGATGTCCTGTGCCTGCCGGAGTGCCGCGTTGCGCATCGCCGCGCTCGCGCCGTTCGCCGGCCGGACCGCGGTGGCAACCGTCGTGCCGCCGGTACCCGCGGCGCCGCGGGCCGCGCCCTCGGCGCGCGGCCCCGGACCACCCATGCCCGCGCTGCGCGGGTGCAGGTCGGAGCCGCCGGCGGACGGCGGCGGCGAACCCGGGCCCCTGGCCTCGTGCACGCGCTCGGCGACGACCTCCTCGTCGATGAACTCGGGTTCGCCCTGCGTTCCGGTCGTCGTGTTGCGCAGGTCCTCGTCGCTCACCTGCCAGAGGTCGGTGCGGTCGAGGTAGCTGATCGCCAGGTCGCGGAACACGTAGTCGATCACCGAGGTCACCATCTTGATTTTGTGGTGCCCCTGCACGATGCCGTTCGGCTCGAAGCGGGTGAACACGAACGCGTCGACGAACTCCTCGAGCGGCACGCCGTGCTGCAGGCCGAGCGACACCGCGATCGCGAAGCAGTTCATCAGGCTGCGGAACGCCGCGCCTTCCTTGTGCATGTCGAGGAAGATCTCGCCGAGCGTGCCGTCCTCGTACTCGCCGGTGCGCAGGTAGACCTTGTGCCCGCCGACCACCGCCTTCTGCGTGTAGCCGGCGCGGCGGTGGGGGAGGCGACGCCGCTTGGCGAGGTAGCGGTGCACGACGCGCTCGGTGATTTTCTCGGCGACGTCCATCACCGTGCCCGGCAGGTTGCTGTCCTCGCGCTCGTCGCTGACCGTGTTCAGCGGCTGCGACAGCTTGCTGCCGTCGCGGTACAGCGCGACTGCCTTGATCATGCTGCGGTGCGCCAGCTCGTACACCGCGCGCACGTCCGCGACCGTGGCGTCGTGCGGCATGTTGATCGTCTTGCTGATCGCGCCGGAGATGAACGGCTGCACCGCGGCCATCATGTGCACGTGCGCTTCGAACGGGATGAAGCGCCGGCCCTTGCGCCCGCACCGGTTGGCGCAGTCGAACACCGGCAGGTGCTCCTCGCGCAGGTGCGGCGCGCCCTCGACCGTCATGCTGCCGCACACGTAGTCGTTGGCCGCGGCGATGTCCTGCGTCGAGAAGCCGAGCCAGGCGAGCATGTCGAAGTTCGGGTCGGCGAGCTTCTCGTCGTCGAGCTTCAGCGCGCGTTTGCAGAACTCCTCGCCGAGCACGTGCTGGTTGAACACGAAGCGCAGGTCGAACGCGCCCTTCAGCGCATCCTCCAGGCGCTTCAGCGCCGCGTCGTCGAAGCCCTTGCGCTGCAGGGTCTCGTGGTTGATCGCCGGGGCGCCGGCGAGCGTCTTGCGGCCCACGGCGTAGGCGACGATGTCGTCGATCTGCGCCGGCGTGTAGCCGAGCTTGGCGAGCGCCGGCGGCAGGCTCTGGTTGATGATCTTGAAGTAGCCGCCGCCGGCGAGCTTCTTGAACTTCACCAGCGCGAAGTCCGGCTCGATCCCGGTGGTGTCGCAGTCCATCACCAGGCCGATCGTGCCGGTCGGCGCGATGACCGTGACCTGCGCGTTGCGGTAGCCGTGCTGTTCGCCGAGCGCGAGCGCGCGGTCCCACGCGGCGCGCGCCGCCGCGAGCAGGTCGGGCGGGCAGAAGCGCGGGTCGATCGCCCGCGGCAGCACCGACAGGCCTTCGTACTCCTCGGCCGCCGCCGCCCACGCCGCGCGCCGGTGGTTGCGGATGACGCGCAGCATCGCGTCTTTGTTGCGCTCGTAACCCGGGAATGGGCCGAGCTGCGCCGCCATCTCGGCGGAGGTCGCGTAGCTCTCGCCGCACAGGATCGCGGTGATCGCGCCGGCGAGCGCGTACGCCTCCTCGGAGGCGTACGGGATCCCCATGCGCATGAGGATCGTGCCGAGGTTGGCGTAGCCGAGCCCCAGGGTGCGGAACTCGTAGCTCTTCCGCGCGATCTCCGCGCTCGGGAAGCTCGCCATCAGCACCGAGATCTCGAGCACGATGGTCCAGATCCGGGTCGCGTGGCGGAACGCGTCGACGTCGAACGAGCCGTCGGCGCGCAGGAACTTGCCGAGGTTCAACGACGCCAGGTTGCACGCCGTGTCGTCGAGGAACATGTACTCGGAGCACGGGTTGCTGGCGCGGATCGGGCCGTCGTTCGGGCAGGTGTGCCACTCGTTGATCGTCGTGTCGTACTGCACGCCGGGGTCGGCGCACGCCCAGGCCGACAGCGCGATCTTGTCCCACAGTTCCGCCGGATCGACGGTCGCGCACACCTTGCCGTCGGTGCGCCGGGTGAGCTGCCACGGCTCGCCCTTCGCCATCTTCGCGAAGAACGAGTTCGGCACGCGCACCGAGTTGTTCGAGTTCTGCCCGGACACGGTGGCGTAGGCCTCGCCGTTCCAGTCGGTGTCGAGCACCGGCATCTGGAACTCGGTGTAACCCTGCTGCGCGAGCTGCAGTGCGCGCTGGAGGTAGGCCTCGGGCACCGCGTGCCGGCGGGCGTCGGCGAGCGCGGTCGCCAGCGCGTCGTTGTGCTTCGGCCGGGTCTCGATGCGCACCTCGTTGCCGACGGCCTGCTGGCACGCGGCCATCACCCGGTCGAGGTGGAGCTTCGCCATGCGCGTGCCGGCGACCAGCGCGGCGACCTTCTGCTCCTCCTTCACCTTCCAGGTGATGAACGCCTCGATGTCCGGGTGGTCGAGGTCGAGGCACACCATCTTGGCCGCGCGCCGCGTGGTGCCGCCCGACTTGATCGCGCCCGCGGCGCGGTCGCCGATCTTCAGGAACGACATCAGCCCGGACGAG
>DATGPD010000108.1:0-4359 GCA_035305285.1 Planctomycetota bacterium | reverse complement strand
GTCGGCGAGGACCGCGAACACCGGTTCCGGCGGCTGGGCCAGACGGAAGCGGACGCTCACGAGGTGGCGCCGATCGAGCGTCCATCCGACTGCGGCTGCGAGGAGGACGAGGCCGGCGAGCGCGCCGAGCACGATCCAGAGCCAGAGCATGGGAAGGGGCGGCGCGCGGCGCCGGTGCGCGGCGAGCCTGGCAGCCCGTTCCCGGCGCGCGCTTGCGCGTATTCCACCCGACCGGGCGCCTCGGCAGCCGCGACGGCACGTCTTTCCGACCAGACCGACCTGCGGCAAAGGGAGCGCGGTCGTCGTCGGGCGCGGGACTGGCCGCGCGGCCTCGCCCCGAGCACCCGCCGTGCCGAACGCACGGCGCCCTCCGGCGGCAGGGCGCGAGGCGCGCGGCCGAGAAATTCGGGCGCGCCCCGCGCCGTTTCGCGCCGGCCATGGCGATGCCCGCCGTCTCGACCAGCGCGGGTCGTGAGCCGCACCCGCCCGGCCCCGCAGCGGGCCGCGAGCCGCACCACCTCGACGCGCCGCCGGCCCGGCGTCCGGGCCTGTGCAGGTTCGCCGTCGTCACCGCGGTGCTCACCTTGGTGTTGATCCAGGTCGGCGCGATGGTGACCAGCACCGGATCCGGGCTCGCGTACCCCGACTGGCCCATGGCCAACGGATCCTGGTGGCCCCCGGAGATGCGCGAGTGGTGCGCCGGTTTCCTCGAACACGGCCACCGCACCATCGGTGCATTCATCGGATTGCTCTTCCTGGTGCTCGCGGTCTGGACGATGGCGGCCGAGCGCCGCGCGTGGGTGCGGTGGTACTCGGTGGGCCTGCTCGCGCTCGTCTGCCTGCAGGGCGTGATCGGCGGCAAGGGCGTGCAGTGGGGGCTGCCGGTGTGGACCTCGGCATTGCACGGCATCCTCGCCCAGACGCTGCTGTGCCTGCTCACCGTGTTCGCGTTCGTGACCTCGCGCGCGTTCGCCTTGCGGGTCGCGTTGCCGGCGGCGACGGTCCGGACGGCGCGGGCGCTGGCGGCGACCGCGGTCGCAGCGATCTTCGTCCAGCTCGTCCTCGGCGCCATCGTGCGCCACGCCGACGTGCGCGGCGTGCTGTGGCTACACGTCACGGTCGCGATGGTGGTGACGCTCCTGATCCTGGGCGCCGCGTTGTTCAGCGGCGTCCGCCTGCGGGAGGTCCCCGGCCTGCGCGGCACGACGCGCTGGCTGCTCGTCGTGCTCGTGCTGCAGCTCGTGCTCGGCTTCGCGACCCTCGCCGTGCGCGGGGGCGGCAAGGCGACCGCCTCGGTCGAGCAGGTCGGGCGCGCGCTGATCGTCACCGGCCACGTCGTCGTCGGCGCCGCGATGTTCCTCCTCGCGACCCTCCTGTGCGCCCGGCTGTTCCGCAACGTGGTGCCGGCGCCCGCGGCGCGGTGAGGCCGTGAAGGGTTCGCTGGCGCCGGCGGGCAGCGCGAGCTTCGGCAGAACCGTTCGCGCGGGCGCTCCCGAACCGACGTCGAACGGGCCGGCATGGCGGTTACCTTGCGCCTGCATGGCGCGCCGCGTGATGGCTTACCTCGAGCTGGGCAAGCTCCGCCTGTCGGCGCTCGCGATCGTCGCGGTGCTCGCGGGGCTGGAGCTGGGTGCGCAGGGTCCCGTACCCGCGTGGCGCGTGCTCCTGGTCGGGGCGGGGACGATGCTCGTCGCGGTCGCCGGCAACGCGTTCAACATGCTGATCGAGCGTGAGCGCGACCTGCGCATGGACCGCACCGCCGCGCGCCCGCTGCCCTCGGGGCGGCTCGCGCCGCGCCAGGTCGTCTGGTTCGGCGTCGCCTGCGCCGCGGCCGGCCTCGCCGCGCTAGCGGTCGCGTCGAACGCGCTCGCGACCGCGCTGTGCGCCGCGATCCTGTTCACCTACGTGCTCGTCTACACGCCGCTCAAGCCGGTGACGACGCTGAACACGCTGGTCGGCGCGGTTCCGGGCGCGCTGCCGCCGGTGGTCGGCTACGCCGCGGCGACCGGGCGGGTCGACGCGCGCGCGCTCGCGCTGTTCGCGATCCTGTTCTTCTGGCAGATCCCGCACTTCCTGGCGATCGCCTGGCGCTACCGCGAGGACTACCGGCGCGGTGGAATGCGGATGTTGAGCGTCGTCGACCCGCACGGCCGCGCGACCGCGCAGTTCATGGTCGTGTACACGCTGGCCCTGCTGATCGTCAGCCTGTGGCCGACGCGCCTTCTGATGACCGGCGAGCTGTATCCGCTGCTCGCGATCCTGCTCGGGTTCTTCTTCCTCGTGGTCGTGGTCGTCGCGGCGCTCCGGCGTACCGAGGCGGCGATGCGCGGCGCGTTCGTCGCGTCGATCGTCTACCTTCCATTGCTGCTCGCCGCCATGCTGGTCGACCAGCCATGAACGACGATGCGCGGCCCGCGATCGCGGCGCGGGCGCTCGGCCACCGCTACGGCAGCCGCGAGGCGCTCGCCGGCATCGACTTCACCGTCGCGCGCGGCGCGCGTTACGCCGTGCTCGGCCCCAACGGTTCCGGCAAGTCGACCCTGTTCAAGCTGCTCGCGACGATCCTCCCCGTGCAGCAGGGCGAGCTGTCCGTGCTCGGCGTCGATTTGCGCGAGGCGCCGGGCGCGGTGCGCGCCCGTATGGGCGTGGTGTTCCAGTCGCCCGCGGTCGATCGCCGGCTCACCGTCCGGCAAAACCTCGCGTACGGCGGCGCGCTGTTCGGGCTGCACGGCGCGGAGCTGGCGGCGCGCATCGACGAGGTGCTCGCCCGCACGGGGCTGACGGACCGCGCCAGTGACCGGGTCGACGCGCTGTCCGGCGGCCTGCGGCGGCGCGTCGAGCTGGCGAAGTGCATGCTCCACCGGCCGGAGCTGCTGCTGCTCGACGAGCCGACGAGCGGCCTCGATCCGAGCGCGCGGCGCGAGCTGTGGGCGCTGCTGCGCGGCGACCCCGACCTGACTGTCGTGTTCGCGACCCATCTGCTGGAGGAAGCCGAGGCCGCCGACCGCGTCCTGATCCTGCACGAAGGCCGCGTGGTCGCCGAGGGCACGCCCGGCGAGCTGTCGGCGTCGGTCGGCAGCCCCGCGCTGGAGGTGGCGGTCGACCAGGAGGCGCTGCCCGGCGCGCTCGTCCTGCTCGCCACCCGCTTCGGCCTGCACCCGATCGCGTTCGGCGGCGGCCTGCGCGCGCAGGCGCACGACGCCCACCTGCTCGTGCCCGAGGTCTACGCCGCGCTCGGCAGCAAGGCGCGCCGGGTGAGCGTCAGCCCGCCGTCCCTGCTCGACGTGTTCTTCGCGCGCACCGGCGCGCCCTTTCCCGACGGCTGGATGCCGCCGCCGGCGCAGCAGGTGCGTGAAGGAGGGCGGCGATGAGCCGCGCGGTGTACGCGCTGTGGCACCGCGAGCTGGTCCGGTTTCTCGGCGACCGCGCGCGGGTCGTCGGCTCGCTGGGCCAGCCGATCGTGTTCTTCCTGCTGTTCGCCGGCGCGCTGCGCGACTCGCTGCGCGTCGGCACGCAGACCTACGGCGAGTTCTTCTTCCCCGGCACGCTCGCGATGATCGTCATGTTCACCGCGATCTTCGCGACGATCACGGTCATCGAGGACCGGCGCGAAGGGTTCCTGCAGGGCGTGCTCGTCGCTCCGGTCCCGCGCGCGGCGATCGCGTTCGGCAAGGTCGCCGGCGGCGCGACGCTCGGCGCCTTGCTGGGCGCGGTGTTCCTGCTCGGCGGCTTCGCGTTTGGCTTCGTGCCGTTCTCGTTCGCCGCCCTCGCCGGCGGCCTCGCGGTGCTCGTCGTGCTGGCGATCGCGCTCACCGCGTGCGGCTTCGCGCTCGCCTGGTGTCTGGACAGCACCGCGGGCTACCACGGCGTGATGATGCTGGTCCTCATGCCGGCGCTGCTGCTGTCGGGTGCGTTCTTCCCGCGCACCGGCGCGCATGGGATCGTGCGCGCGTTGATGACCGTCGATCCGCTCACCTACGGGGTCGGTCTGCTGCGCCACGCGCTCGGCAACGTCGACCCGGCCGCCGGGGTGCCGGCGGCCGACGTGTGTCTGTCCGTCACCCTCGCGTTCGCGGCGGCAAGCCTCGCGCTCGCGGTCGCGGTGACCGTGCGCCGCAGCGCCCGCGATGCCGTCTGATCCCGCACCCTGGTACCAGTTCTTCCCGCACCTCAACGCGGCGCTGAACGCCACCGCGCTCGTGTTGATCGTCGCGGGTCTGGTCGCGGTCAAGCGCGGCCGGCTGGAACTGCACAAGCGCCTCATGCTGAGCGCGTTCGCGGTCTCGGCGCTGTTCCTGCTCTCCTACCTCACCTACCACGTGAGCAAGGAGGCGCCGGTCCAGTTCCGTCACGACGGCT
>DATGPD010000107.1:0-2871 GCA_035305285.1 Planctomycetota bacterium | reverse complement strand
TCGGTGAGGTCGAGGCGCAGCGGCGTGAGCGACACCCAGTCCTGCTCCAGGGCCCAGCGGTCGGTGCCCTCGTCGGCGCCCTGCAGCGGCCGCACCGTGAACCAGAACAGGTCGCGTCCGAGGGGATCCTGCGTGGGGACGATCCGGCCGTCGTACTGGCGCACCGACACGCGCGTCCACAGCATCCCGCGCGGCGCGCGCGGCAGGTTCACGTTCACCAGGTGCAGGCGCGGGTCCTCCAGCACGGTCTCGATCGCGCGCCGGCACCACGCCTTCAGCGGCGCGAAGTCCTCGGTCGTCGCCGGCGCGCTCAGCGCGACGCCGCGCTTGCCGAGCAGGGCCGCCTGCTTGGCCGCGGCCAGCGTCCCCGAGTGCCACACCGACGTGCCGAGGTTGAAGCCGATGTTGATCCCCGACAGGACGAGGTCGACCTCGCCCCACAGGTGCGTCCCGAGCGCGACGCAGTCGGCGGGCGTGCCGTCCACGCGGTAGGCGTGGAAGTCCGCGATCCTCGTCTTGCGGTAGGACAGCGGCCGGGTCGCCGTGATCGCGTGCCCGCTGGAGGAGCGTTCGACGTCCGGCGCCACCACCCTGACGTCGCCCAATTCGGCGGCGACCTCGGCGAGGGCGAGGATGCCCGGGCTGTGGATGCCGTCGTCGTTCGACACCAGGATGCGCACCCGATGCGCCCCGCAATGCCAGTGCCGGAGGCTCGTCGAGCGCGGGTCGTTCTGCCTGCCGGCGCTCGTCGCGGCATGCCGCTTGATGACGCGCGGCGTGCGCGTCGCCCTGGTGCTCAACGAGAATGCGGGCAGCGCCCCGTCGGCCGGTGCCGCCCAGCGGATGATCGAGGCCGCCGGACACCGCGTCGTCGCGCGCCTGCACGACCATGACCTCGCCGGCCTCGACCCGGGCGACGTCGACCTCGTCGCGGTCGCGGGCGGCGACGGCACCGTGCGCGGCGCTGTGATCGCGATGGCGGGCGTGCGCATCCCGCTCGCGGTGATCCCGTTCGGAACCGCGAACAACGTCGCGGCGACCCTCGGCTTCTCCAGCGACCCGGAACAGGCGGTGCGCGCGTGGCGCCGCGCGCGGCGCATTCCGCTCGACCTCGGCATCGCGCGCGGTTCGTTCGGCGAGCACCGCTTCCTCGAGTCGGCGGGCGGCGGCCTGGTCGCGCGCGGCATCGCGGTGATGGACGCCGAGGCGCCGCACCCCGAGGAAGGCGACCGCTACGGCATGCTGCGCAAGGCGCAGGCACGCTTCGCTTCGGTGCTCGACGGCCTGCGGCCGCAACCGTGTCGCTGGTCGCTCGACGGGGAGGAGCGCGAGGGCGAGCTGCTCCTGTTCGAGGTCCTGAACTCGCGCTCGGTGGGCCCGCGCCTCGCGCTCGCGCCCGAGAACCGACCGGCCGACGGCGCCTTCGACGTGGTGATCGCGGGCGAGGCCGAACGGGCGGAACTCGCGGCCTACCTGCGCGACCGCGCCGCGGGACGCCGGCACGGGATCCGCCTACCCATGCAGCGTGCCGCGCACGTCCGCGTGCAGGGCTGGGACGACCTGCACGTCGACGACCGCGTGCACCACGGCAGCGGCGCGGCGGCGCTCACGCTGACGGTGGATCGCGCGGCGATCGAGGTGCTGGCGCTGGTGGAGTAGACCGACGGCACTGGATGCGTCGCCGATGCGATCTTCGCGCGGCGACCACCGTCGCGTGCGCTGCCGGACATGACGACAGGAGCGCGAACGTGGCACACGTGCCGGCGCTCCCGCCCGGCCGCGCCGCCACTCCTCACCGCGCCTGCGCCGGCGGCAGCGACGCGTAGAACGCCGCCGCGGCGCGCATCTCGTCGGGCCGCAGGCGGCGCGCGACCTTGTCCATGAGGTGCGCGAACTTCGAGCCGCCGCGGTATCCGGCCGCGAACAGCTCGAGCTGCAGCACGAGGTAGTCCTCGAACTGGCCGGCGAGGTCGGGATACGCGGCGTTGCGGCGGCCGGCGTGCGGGCCGTGGCAGTCGATGCAGGACGGCACGCCGCGTTCGGGGATGCCTTCTTCGGCGATCCTGCGGCCGCGCGCGATCCGTGCGGCCGCGTCGGCGTCGGTGGTCGCCTCGTTGCCCGCGCCCGGCAGGCGCGCGTAGAAGGCGACCACCTCCTCGTGGTCGGCCGGCGACAGGCCCGCGGCGATCGGCTGCATGATCCCGCTCCGGCGGCTGCCGTCGGCGTAGGCGGCCATCGCGTTGCGCAGGTAGGCGACGCGCTGGCCCGCGAGCTTGGGGAACGCGGGGCTGCCGCGGCTCAGGCCGTCGGTGCCGTGGCAGCGCGCGCAGCTCGCCAGCACGCTGCGCGGCGCGGCGGCCGAGCCGGGCAGGTCGCGCAGCGGCAGGTCGCGCGGGTCGATCGGCTCGTCCCCGTACACGAGCCGACGGTAGCCCGCGGCGTCGAGCCCCGGCAGCTCGCGCAGGAAGGCGACGACCGCGTGCACCTCGTCGGTGCGCCCGCGCGCCGGCCACGCCGGCATGCCGGTGAACTTGATGCCGTGCTCGACGATGTAGACCAGCTCCTCCGGATCCCAGCGCCCGACGTGGTCGGGCAGCCACGGCGGCGCGGGCGTCATCGCCGCGGCGATCCGCGGCCGGCCCTGGATCGGGCTGCCGTGGCACGGGCTGCACCCGCCTTCGTAGTGGCCGGCGCCCTTCAGCACGAGCCAGTCGGCGGAGAGGTCGGGCGCGTCGGCGCCGAGCGTCTGCGTCGCCACCGAGCGGCGCTTGCTGAAGTCGAGGAACCAGTGCGTGACTCGCCAGTGCCCAGAGCTGGCGCGGATCGGGATGACGCCCGAGGCCGCGACCAGGAAGCCGAGGAACGCGAGCG
>DATGPD010000106.1:0-2764 GCA_035305285.1 Planctomycetota bacterium | reverse complement strand
GCGCGAAGCCCACGGTCAAGGCCGCCGAGCTGTCCGGCCGCTCGGGCATCCTGTACCGGCGCAACTCGCTGACGGGTGCCGTCGAGGCCTCGCAGCGCGCCGGCCACGGCGTCACCCTCAACGAGGCGCTGCACGCCTGACACGAACTCCTCCCCGGCGCCGGCAGCGGCCCAGCGCGGTGTCTTCGTCGTAACTCCGGAGAATCGGCCCGTGAACCGGCGGCGGCTCCGCGCAGCGCGCGACCGCCCTCGGATCTCCAGAGTTGTGACGGTGCGCTCGCGTCGCGGCGTGCTCGTACGGTGTCCGGTGGGCACGCGCCGTGGCGCGGCATCCCCCGCGTCTCTGCGCAGGCCTCCGTTCGCAACTCCGGAGAATTGCGGCTCCACCCGCCCGAAGCCGGCCTCCGGCGCACCGGGCGGGTCGGATCTCCGGAGTTACGCGCAGGTTCGTGGGGCGAACTTCCCGAGGCAGCCCGGCTCGTCGTCGCACGCGCCGCGAAAAGGAGCCTGGGCGTTCGCACAGGCGCCGGGCACTCCTGCTGTTAGGGTGGACTCGACGCCCCTCGCGAAGCGAGACCGTCTGCGTCGTCGATACCTTTCCGCGCCGGCATCCGGCAGCGGGTCATCTCGAGCGGCGAAACGATGCGCGAACCCGCGCCGTCGCCCATCCGCAGCCCTGCTGCGCCTTCTTCCGGAGACACCTATGCCTTCCTTCCTCGATCTCGGCGTGCCCGCCGCCCTCGCGAACGTGCTCGCCGCCGATGGCAAGACCGAGCCGTTCGCGATCCAGCGCGACACCCTCCCCGACTCCCTCGCCGGCCGCGACCTGCTGGGCCGCGGCCGCACCGGCAGCGGCAAGACCATCGCGTTCTCGCTTCCGCTCGTCGCCCGTCTCGCGGCATCCTCGTCGCAGCGCCGCCCCGGCCGCCCGCGCGGCCTGGTCCTCGCCCCGACCCGCGAGCTGGCCACCCAGATCGCGGCGACCATCAAGCCCCTCGCCGAGGCCGTCGGCATGCGCGTCACCACCGTCTTCGGCGGCGTCAGCCAAAGGCCGCAGGAGCAGGCGCTGCGCGGCGGCGTGGACATCGTCGTGGCCTGCCCCGGCCGCCTCGAGGACCTCATGAAGCAGCGTGTCGTGTCGCTCGACGCCGTCGAGATCGCCGTGCTCGACGAGGCCGACCACATGGCCGACCTCGGCTTCCTGCCCGGCGTCACCCGCATCCTGGCCGCGACGCCCGCGAACGGGCAGCGACTGCTGTTCAGCGCGACCCTCGACCGCGGCATCGACGCACTCGCCAAGCGCTTCCTGAGCTCCCCCGTCAGTCACGAGGTCGACGAGGCCAGCGTGCCCGTCGGCGAGATGACCCACCGCGTGCTCGTCGCCGCCGACGCGGATGCCAAGAAGCAGCTCGTGCAAGACCTCGCCTCGGGCGTCGGTCGCCGCATCCTCTTCACGCGTACGAAGCACCACGCCAAGAAGCTCGCGAAGCAGCTCACGTCCGCCGGTATTCCGTCGGTCGACCTGCACGGCAACCTTGGCCAGAACGCCCGTGAGCGCAACCTGGCCGCCTTCGGCGCCGACCCGGCCGCCGGCGGCGTACGCGTGCTGGTCGCGACCGATGTCGCCGCCCGCGGTGTGCACGTCGATGACGTCGAGCTCGTCGTGCACGTCGATCCCCCCGTCGAGCACAAGGCGTACCTACACCGGTCCGGCCGAACCGCCCGCGCGGGCGCAGCCGGCACCGTGGTGACGCTCATGCTTCCCGAGCAGCGTCGTGACGTGAAGGACATCCTGCGCAAGGCGCAGATCACCGTCGGGCTCGAGGACGTCACCCCCGCGATCGTCGACGAGCTCGTCGGCGAGCGCGCCCCGAAGGTGAAGGCCGCGCCGGTCGCTGCACAGCAGCCGCAGGGCAGGCCGAAGGCGAACGGCGGGGCGTCCCGCGCGGGTGCTGAGTCGGCGGCCGGTTCCGGCGGTCGCCGTCGCGGCCGCGGCCGTGGTGCGGGCTCGCAGAACGCCGGTACGCAGGGACAGCAGTCGCGCGACCAGACGCCGCGCGACCGCGTCTCCCGCGACCAGGTGCAGCGACAGCACGGGTCCGCGGGTGCGCAGGGCCAGTCGCGCCGCGGCTCGCACTCGGGTTCGGCCCCGGTCTACAGCACCAACAGCGCCGGCCAGTCGCGTGCGCGCACCGGCTCGCGCCGCGCCAGCCGCCCGCAGGGCCGCTGACTCACGGCATCCGAACGGGACCCGCCGCCGCGCGACCGAGAGGTCACCCGGTGGCGGGTCTTCTTCGTCCGGTCGCGTGACGCCACACCCGCGCGCCCGTGCCAGCCACGGATGCGATGCTCACGCGGAACCATCCAATTCACGCGGAACCATCCTGTATGCGTGAATTCGATGGTTCCCCGTCAACACCATGGTTCCGCGCGGGGAGGACGACGCTGCGCCTGGTCTACCTCCCGCGCTCGCGCCGGGCGCACTCGCCGGCGCACGGGGCGGACACGGATGCTCACGCGGAACCACCCGATTCACGCGGAACCATCCTGTATGCGTGAATTCGATGGTTCCGCGTCGACAGCGTGGTTCCGCGTCGACAGCGTGGTTCCGCGTCGTGACGGGGTCCTGCGGAACGGGGGGCCGCGCCAGGACAGCGCGCAGCGCGCCCCGGGTCAGCGGCCGGGGTAGGAGCGCTCGGGCGAGCCGATGTAGAGCTGCTGCGGGCGACCGATCTTGGTCTGCGGGTCCAGCTGCAGCTCGCGCC
>DATGPD010000105.1:0-3986 GCA_035305285.1 Planctomycetota bacterium | reverse complement strand
CAGCGGCGGCGGCGGGTTCTTCAGCGGCGGCGACGTCACCGTCAATCTCGACCTGCCGCGCGGTCTGACCCTGCGCGACGTCGAAGCGGAGGTGATCGCCTACGAGGACTTCCTGCTCGCGCACAAGGACGAGTGGCGCATCGACAGCATCTCGGCGAGCTTCTCGCGGCGCACGGCGCGGTTCGACGTCAAGCTCGACTCCTCGGTGCGCCGCAAGGACGTCCAGCAGTACCGCGAGAAGATCGAGAAGGCCTGGCCGCGGCGCCCGGGCGTCAAGGTCCGGCTCGCCACTCGCGGCGGGAGCCAGAGCGGCGGCGGCGGCGGCAGCGAAGAGGCCAGCGAGCGGAACTTCGTCGTCCGCCTGTTCGGACGCGACAGCGCGTTCCTCACGCGGCTCGCGGTCGACGTGTGCGCCGAGCTGGCGCGTCTGCCGAGCGTCGACAAGGTCGAGATCCCGGCGATGGAGGACGCCGACGAGGTGCAGGTACGCATCGCGCGCGACCGCCTGCAGGACCTGCAGGTGCAGCCCGAGGTCCTGTTCGGCACCATCGCGTCCGGCCTGCAGGGGCAGATGATCACCGAGTACGAGGAGGAAGGGCGCGAGGTGCGCGTGTTCGCCGAGTTCGACTACGGCGCTCGCAACCCGACGATGCTCGACCTCAAGGACACCGAGGTGTTCGCCGGGACCGGGACCTTCCAGCGCCTCGCCGATCTCAGCGAGATCCGCTTCGAGCGCGCGATGCACGAGATCGAGCGCAGCGACGGGCGGACCAGCGTCACGATCGTCGGCAAGCGCAGCGAAGGCGTCGGCCCGCGCGCGTTCAGCCAGGAGCTGGCGCAGGTCATGCGCCGCTTCCCGCTGCCGCGCGGCTACCGCTGGAGCGAGGAGAGCGTGTTCCGCCAGCAGGAGGAGCAGATGTCCGAGCTGCTCTCCGCCGGCGTGCTGTCGGTGACCCTGGTGTTCCTGCTGATGGGCGTGCTGTTCGAGTCGGTCATCCTGCCGGGCGCGATCCTGGCCACCATCCCGTTCGCGGTGCTCGGCGCGCTGTGGTCGCTGTTCGCGTTCCACGGCAGCTACGACCCGATGGCGGTGATCGGGATCATCCTGCTCGCCGGCGTGGTGGTGAACAACGGCATCGTCCTGCTCGACTGCATCGCGCGCCTGCGCCGCGCGGGGCTCGGCCGGCAGGACGCGATCGTGCAGGGCGTCGCGGTGCGCATGCGGCCGATCGCGATGACCGCGACGACGACGATCGTCGGCCTCCTGCCGATGGCGCTGTTCGGCGAGTCGACCGGGCGGGGGATCAGCTACGTGAGCATGTCGATCGCGGTCGCCGGCGGCCTCGCGCTTTCGACCGTGTGCACCGCGTGGACGGTACCGATCGCCTACACCTTCTTCGACGACCTGTCCGCCTGGCTGCGCCGCGTGTGGCAGGCGGCGGTCGCGCCGCGCACCGCCGCCGCGCCGCGCACCGGCGCCTGACGCCGTCAGGCGCGCACCAGGCGCACGGCGGCGGTCGGGGTCAGCACGCGGAAGGTGAACGTCTCCGTGATGTACAGCTCGACGCGGTCGCGATCGTGTGCGGCGTAGCCGATCGACAGGTCCTGTCCGACGCTGATCTCGTAGTCGCCGCCGCGTACCGACACGACGACCGCACCGTCCAGCGCGGGGCTGCGCACGAGCGGGCCGTCGATCAGGGGCCGGCCGATCTGCCGAAGCAGCGGATAGCCCTCCTCGGTCGCGGCCATCAGCTCCTCGTGCACCGCGGGCCCGAGCGCGAGCGCATACGGCCCCTCGACCCCCGCCTTGCGCAGCGTCTCCTGCGCGGCGAGCAGCGCCTCGGGGTAGTCGCGCGCCGCGGCGACCTTGATCGGCTCGTGCGGGCTCGCGGGCAACACGCCGTCGATGTCGGCGACCTTCCAGCCGTGGAAGATCGCGCGCTCCTCGAACAGCGCGGTGCGCATCGCCGCGTCGATGACGGGGTCGAGGTCGGCGTCGGCGCGCCCGCGCGCGATCTCGTCGAGCGCCATGATGTCGAGCACGAACGGCGTGCGCACC
This sequence comes from Planctomycetota bacterium, assembly GCA_035305285.1. Taxonomy (GTDB): domain Bacteria; phylum Planctomycetota; class UBA1135; order UBA1135; family UBA2386; genus DATGPD01. The sequence continues at coordinate 1,927 of DATGPD010000105.1, read as the reverse complement.
TCGACCAGCCGCTGCACGTGGCGCAGGCCGGCCTTCACGCCCTCCACCGGCTGCTCCTCGCACAGCACGAGCCGGCCGGTGTTCACCGCCGCGTGTTTCCATCCGTGCGGGCCGTCGAAGTCGAACAGCCGCCGGCCGGCGAGGTTGAGCTTGAGCACGCGGGTCGCCTCCGCGTCGATCGCCGCCCACGCCTCCGGCAGGATCGGCGCCAGATCGCGCTTCAGGAGGTTCACGACGCCGCCTCGCCGGAAGCAAGAGTCCGCAGGCTGCCGATGCCGAGCGATCCGTCGCCGGCGCGGTCCTCGTGCGCGCCGCCTTCTTCGCGCGCTTCGATCTCGGTGATCGGGCCTTCCTGGAACAGGTAGGTCGCGGCGTTCGTCGCGAACACCGGCCGCTTCCGCCGGATCCACTCCAGCACCATCATCGCGTGCTCGATCTCCTCGTCGCGGTTGTGCTCGAGGATCGCGCGCAGTTCGGCGTCACGGGTGGCTTCGGCGCGCTGCTGGTACCAGTCGACTGCCTCCAGTTCCTCCATCAACGAGGTGAGCGCACGGTGCATATCCCTGGTCGCATCGCTCAGTTCGGCGACCGGTTCATGGTAGGTCTCGCTGCTCATGGGGTTTCGCTGCGGGGCGATCATCGCCGCAGGCCGGCGGCGCGTGGCCGGCCATCTGCTCCGACCTCGAAGGAACCCCGCGCGCGGTGCAAGGCCCATGCCCGCTGCCCGGCCGCGCCGGTCCGCGCGCGCCACGCCACGATGCATGCCTTGCATCCGGTCGCGCCGGCCGGCGTGTGGAGGCCGCCGCGGAAAGCCGCGCGGGTCCGCCGCGCTGCTGCCGGCGACCCGCCGCGCAGGGCGGCAGCTACCGGGTGAGCAGCGCGAAGCCGCAGAGCTTGTAGAGCATCCGCGCGCCGACGTTGGCGTCCCACTCGTCGGCCTGGTCGCCGGGCCCACCCGGACCGGGCGCGACCTCGTCGAGGTCGAAGCCGACGATGCGCCGTCCGCTCTCCACCAGGCGGGCGAGCAGCAGGCACGCCGCGGGGAAGGACAGGCCGCCGGGCACCGGCGTCCCGGTGTTGCGGCACAACGCAGGGTCGAGGCCGTCGATGTCGAAGCTCACCCACACGTCGCCGGGCAGCGCGGCGATCGCCTCGTCGATCAGGTCGCGCAGGCGCTCGCCCTCGGCGAGGCGCCGCTGCCAGTGCAGGTCGAAGTGCGTGACCACCCGCCCACCGCTCGCCTCGATCGCGCGCAGCTCGCCTTCGCCGAAGTCGCGCACGCCGACCTGCACGATGCGCGCGACGCCCGGCGCCTCGGCGAGCACGTTCGCCATGATCGACGCGTGGCTGTAGCGGAAGCCCTCGAACGCCGGGCGCAGGTCGGCGTGCGCGTCGACGTGCAGGATGCCGAGCCCGGGATGGCGCTCGGATGCAGCGACGATCGCGCCGAACGGCACCGAGTGGTCGCCACCGACGACGCCGGGCAGCTTGCCCTCCGCGAGGATCCCGGCGACCGCGCGCTGCACGGAGCGGTTCATCGCCTGCATGTCCGCCTCGATCGCGGCGAGCGCGTCGCGGTCGTCGTCGGTCGCGCCGCCCTTGGCGATGATCGGGCGCGCGAGCGCGGCGCAGCGCTCGTTGGCTCGCGCGACTTCGGGATCGGCGTCGAGCAGGCAGATCCCCCGCTCGTAAGGCCGACCGGTCTGCAGGTCGAAGAGGTCGACCTGCCGGCTCGCGGCGAGGATCGCCGCCGGGCCCTGCGCCGCCCCCCGGCGGTAGGACGTCGTCGCGTCGAACGGCACCGGCACGAGCAACACCTCGGATGCTTCGCGCGTGCAGGACAGCCCGAAGATCCCGGAGTCGGGTGCGGCGGCGGCGTCGGGATCGAAGCGCGTGTGCATCCGAGCAGCGTGCGCCGCCGCGCGCC
>DATGPD010000104.1:0-2341 GCA_035305285.1 Planctomycetota bacterium | reverse complement strand
GTCTGGTTCGTCGGCGTGGGCGGCCTCTGGGCCGCGGCGGACCCCGGCTCGCCTTCCACGATGTTGCGCGCGTTTCTGGCCGGCGACCTGGATGCGGGCGCGCTGCGTTCGTTCGCGCGGCTCGCGATCGTGCTGCCGATGCTCACCGGCTTCGTCGCGGGCCGCATGACCAAGGAGGTGCAGCACGGCCCGTTCGCATGGACGCTGCCCGGGCTGCGCCGGCGCTTCGCCGCGGGCGTGCTGTCGCTCGCGCTGCTCGCCGCGCTTCCCGCCGCGCTCGCGTTCGCGCGAGCCGGCCGGCCGGCCGCGGCACTCGCGCTCCTGTGCACCGGCGCGTTGTGGTTCGCGCTGGCGACGGCAGTCTTCGACCCGTACCCGTCTGCCGCGGTGTCGCGCGCCGCGCTGGTCGCACTCCTCGCCGTGCTGCTCGGCGGCGACGACGTCGTGCTCGCGCTGGTCGAGGCGCGGCCGCTCGCATGCGCGGCGTTCGCGGCGCCGGCCGCCGCGGCCTTCTTGCTGCGCGAGTTCTCCGCCGGCGCAGCACGCATGCGGCCGTTCGTGCCGGTGTTCCCGCTGGGCACCGGCGGCGAGAGGCAGTGGATGCAGGCGCGCCTTGCGCACCGCCCGCCGCGCGACCGCGAGTGGATGCTGGATCACATCGGTCAAGGCCTGGCGCCGTGGCTGCGCGCCACGCAGTACGAGCGCTTCGGCAAGTACGCGCTCGGCTGGGCGGGCTGGACCGCGGCCGTCGCGCTGGTCGCGGCCGGCGTGGCCGTCCTCACACGCGGCGATGCAGCCGAGATGACACGCACCGTCGCCGCCGTCTTCGCCGCGCACCACATCCTCGCCTCACCCTTCCCGCGCAAGTGGATGGCGTACCCGCTCACGCGCGCGCAGCGTGCGCGTGTGGCGTTCTGGGCGGGTACGGTGCACGGTGCGGCGGTGTGCGCCCTGTTCGCGGTCTCGCTGCTCGCCGCGGGCGTGCTGTTGCCGCGGCTCGCCTTCCTGCCGCTCGGCGATGCCGCGCTCCCGGCGCCCGTTCACGTCCTCGCGCTCGCCGGCTCGATCCTCGCCTGGACGCCGCTGCTCCAGTACGTGCAGGTGCGCTGGCTGGCCGGAAGCGCTGCGGACGCGGGATCGACGGTGGGGATGGCGATCGTGGCGGCGACCGTGACGGCGTACGTGCTGGGCGCGGCGGGAATGGCGGGGTGGGTGGTGCGCGTTGCAGATTGGCCGGCGGCGGGTGGGCCTCTCGGCGCGCTGGCGAGCGTGGCCGGCGCAGCGCTGGTGATGCACGCGGTGCATCGGGGGCAACTCGGCCGGTACTACGCGCGCGCGGATCTGGTGTGAGCGGAGGTCGACCCTTCGCGGCGCCGCCTGTGCTGGATCGCCCGCGAGACGCGTTGTAATCGAGACGGCGTTCGAAGCATGAGGAGCCCCCAGCAGGCCGGACGGCGGACACGTGAACGCGACGAGGCCCCGATGACCCCTCGCGCCGCCGAACTGATCGCGAACCTCGCGCTCGCGCCGCACCCCGAAGGCGGGTTCTTCCGTGAGGTGCATCGTTCCGCTGCCCCGGTGCGGCCCGGCGACGGCCGGCCCGAGCGCGCGGCGCTCACCGTCATCTACTTCCTGCTCGCCGCCGGGCAGGCGAGCCGCTGGCACCGCGTCGCGTCGGACGAGGCGTGGCACTTCCTCGAGGGCGACCCGCTGGAGCTCTACGAGGCGGATGCGGACTTCACGCGTGTGGCGACCACGACGCTCGGGCCGTTCGCGCCCGGCAGTGCCGCGCCGGTGCACGTGGTCGGTGCGGGGCGCTGGCAGGCGGCGCGGAGCACGGGCGGGTACACGCTGGTGGCGTGCACGGTCGGCCCGGGCTTCGACTTCGCGGACTTCGAGATGCTGCGCGATCGGCCGGCCGAGGCCGATGCACTGCGCAGCGTGCAGCCGGCGTTCGCGGGGCTCGTATAGCCGGCGTCCGTCACCGAGTCGTCGCCGGCATCACCCGAAGCCTGGATCTCGCATCATGTCAAGAGCCACGTTCTGCCACCTCGTGCTCGCGTTCGCCGTGATCGGCTGCGGTGCCGACGCCCCGGGCAGGGCGCGTGGCGAGTGGGCCGGATCGGTCGCGGACAGTGCGGGGATCCGCGTCGTCACGAATCCGCCGCAAGCGCTGTGGGCGGCGTCGGAGTCGTGGCGCCCGGTCGAGGATCTCGAGATCTCGGACCGCGCGACGCCGGGGCTCGAGTTCGGCGAGATCATCGACGTCGACGTCGACTCGCGCGGCCGGATCCTGGCGCTCGACGGCATGGCGAAGGCGTACCACGTGTTCGGCCCCGAC
>DATGPD010000103.1:0-11807 GCA_035305285.1 Planctomycetota bacterium | reverse complement strand
CGGCGTGTTCGTGCGCGACCCCGCGTACGAGCGGTTCTCGCGGGTGATGCACACCGTCGGGCTCGGCCTGTGCCTGCTCGCGGTGCCCGTCCTGCTGCTGATGCTCGCCGAGGCGATCGCCGCGTTCAGCAGCTTGCGCGTGCGCCTCGTGACCGCGCTCACCGTGGCGACCCTGGCGCCGCTCGCGGCGCTCGCCTGGCTCGTGCTGCGCGTGGTCGAGGAAGGCCACGAGACACAGCAGCGCGACCGGCTGGTGAAGGCGTTCGACGGCGTGAGCGGCCAGCTCGCGAACCTCAACCGCGACCTCGCCCTGTCCGCCGAGGCCTGGCTGCGAGCGCTCGCCGACGACGCGAAGGTGAGCCTGGCCGCCGGGTCGTCGTTCGAGGAGGTCTGCCGCGGCCTGCAGCAGCGGATGGCGAGCCAGCGCCCGCCCGACTGGAAGGGCGGCTTCTTGCGCCTGGAGCTGACGCCCGCGCCCGGCACCGGGACGCTGCGCCCCGTGTCGCTGTTCGACGGCGACCCGGCCCTGCGCGGCACCGAGACCCCGCTGCGTGCCCAGCCGAGCGTGTTCGTGGTGTGGGGCACGCCGGTGCTCGGCGTGCGCCGCGAACTGGAGGAGGAGATCGGCAGCCTGGCGCTGTCGGTCGCGCGCCCGATCGACGGCGCGCTGCTGTCGCGCCTGCTGCCGCAGGCGAGCGCGGTGCTGTGCGACGTGTTCGGTTACCCGCTCGCGGTCGCGGCCGGTGCCGGGGTCAGCGAGGCGTGGCTGCAGCGCCAGTCCTGTCGCACCACGGTGATGGCGGCGCGGCGCGACGCACTCGCGCGCAGCCTGCAGAGCGCGCGCCCGGTGATCGCGACGCACCGCCTCGACGACCAGCAGTGGCTCGCGGCGTACGACGTGCTGCACGACGTCGACGCGACGCCGCGCGCGCTGCTCGGCGTCGTCGACCAGTCGCGGCCGGCGTCCCTGCCGCTGCCGATCGGCCGGGTGTCGGTGCGCGGCTTCCTGGTCGCGGTCGCCGCGGTGCTGCTCCTGTTCGCGGTCGCGCTGTCGTCGGTGGTGACCAACAAGATCAGCCGGCCGATCGAACGCCTGGCGCGCGGCGCGCAGGCGCTCGGCAACGGCGACCTCGACGTGCGCGTCGACCCGGGCGAGAGCGACGGGCAGCTCGCGCGCCTGACCCAGGCCTTCAACCGCATGGCGCAGGACCTGCGCGGGCGTATCGGCGACCTGCGCACGGTCAACCTCGGCATGCAGGAGCTGACCTCCAAGCTCGAGCTGCGCGACGCGCTGGCGACCGTCGTCCGCCTGTTCATGCAGCACAGTCCGGCCGACCGTGTGCGCGTCCTGCTGCGCGACCGCGACGGCGAGACGGTGGTGCTGTGCGGCGAGGAACAGGTGCACTACGACGCCGGCGACCCGATCGTCAGTGCCATGCTGGAGGCGGTCGGGCCGTTCAGCCTGCGCCTGTCGGGCGGCGCGCCGGGCGACGTCGCGACGCTGCGCGCGCACCTCGCCGCGCAGGCGGGCAGCGCGATCGGCTTCCCGCTCGCGGTCGCCGGCCGGGTGCGCGGCTGCGTGCTCCTGCTGTTCGCCGCCGAACGGCCGCGGCCGATCAACTTCGAGCTGCTGAGCACGCTCGCCACCCAGGCGGCGCTGGCGCTGGAGAACGCGCGGCTCTACATGGCGGCGGTCGAGGACCCGTACACCGGCGCCTACGTGCCGGACTTCTTCCGCCGGCGCCTGGCACACGAGGTCGCCGCGGCGCAGGCGCAGGAAGCCGCGTTGTCGATGCTCGGCATCGCGCTGCTCGACGGCGAGCGGCTGCAGGCGAGCCTCGGCGCCGACCGGCTGGCGCGTTGCCTGGAGCGCGTGATCGGCGGTGTGGTGGGGGCGTTCGCCACCGCACCGCCGATCGGGCGCTGGAGCAGCAGCGAGCTGCGCGTGCTCGTCGCGGGCGCCACGGCGGAGCGCGCGCAGGAGCTGGTGCGCGAAGTCACCGCACTGATCGGCCGGCTCGACCTCGGGCTCCCGCCGGAGTGGACGCCGCTGCGCGTCGCGGTCGTCGCCGCGACGTTCCCAGGCGAGGCGGCGAGCGCCGAATTCCTGCTCGACCTCGTCGACCAGCGCCTCGTCGCGCTGCGCCGGCCCGTGCTCGCCGAGGCGCCGCTGCCGCCGATCGAGCCGCTCGGCGACCTGGTCGCGACGAGTGCGACGATGCAGCGCCTGCTGCGCGTCTTGCAGCGCGTCGCGCCGACCGACATTCCGATCCTCATCGAGGGGGAGACCGGCACCGGCAAGGAACTGCTCGCCGACCTCACGCACCGCTGGAGCCGGCGGCGCGACGGGCCGCTGGTGAAGGTGCACTGCGCCGCTCTTCCCGAGAGCCTGCTGCAGTCCGAACTGTTCGGCTACGAGAAGGGCGCGTTCACCGGCGCCGAGGCGCGCAAGCTCGGCAAGTTCGAGCTGGCGCGCGGCGGCACGGTGTTCCTCGACGAGATCGGCGAGATCTCGCCCGAGGTGCAGGTGAAGCTGCTGCGCGTCCTGCAGGCGCGGGAGATCGACCGGGTCGGCGGGCTGCACCCGGTGCCGGTCGACGTGCGCGTGGTGGCGGCGACGAACCGCAACCTGCGCGACATGGTGGCGCGTGGCCTGTTCCGCGAGGACCTCTACTACCGCCTGCAGGGGATGACGCTGTCGGTGCCGCCGCTGCGCGAGCGGCGGGACGAGATCCCCGCGCTGGTCGAGCGGTTCTGCGAGCAGGCGCGCGCCGATGGGCACACCGCCGTGCGCGGCGTGACGACCGACGCCATGGACGCGCTCTACCGGCACGACTGGCCGGGCAACATCCGCGAGCTGCGCAACGCCGTGATGCGCGCGTCCGTGCTCGCCTCGGGCGAGTGGATCGAACCCTCGCACCTCGTCGGCCTCGTTCCGTCGTCGGGCGGGGCGACGCAGGGACCGCCCCGTCCCGTGCTGCCGGCCGTGACGGTTCCCCATCCGGTGCCGCCGGCGTCGGAGGTCCCGAGTGCAGCGCCTCCGGTCGTGAAGGATCTGGTGCTGCCGAGTCCCGGCCGCACGCAGCGCGAACGCCTCGAACGTCTCCTCGCGTGGATCGCCGAGAAGGGCGAGGTGTCCGTCGAGGATCACGTCGCCCACACGGGCGTCAGCCCACGCACGGCGCTGCGCGACTTCTCCGAGCTCATTCGCCAGCGGCGAATTGTGCGGATAGGAATTCGCCGCGGGGCTCGCTACCGCCTGGCGAATTCTTCTTCCGATGCCCGAGCAGTGCCCGCGTCGCACCCCGAGAGGCGTTCATAGTCTCATTGTCACGGGCACTTGCGGTTTTCGCCACGAGCCAGCCATTCGCCATGGCACCGTCGTTGCGTGGGGGCCGCCGTCTCCTCGTGGCGAGACGAGCGCTTCGGTCGCCACGCGTACCCATGCACACCTCTCAGAAACGGCAATGGTCACCTCGATTCGTTCGTTCGCGCTCGTCGCACTGATGCTCGGTGCTGCTGCCCCGCTCGCCGCTCAAGGGGTGGTCCTCAAGAACAAGGCCATCGTGTTGTATGGCGAGGCCTCGAACTGCTCGAAGCCAGCGACGATCGACATCAGGAAGGTCGCGGAGAAGACGCCGGAGTACCGCGAGATCCAGGGGCAGGCGCTGAGCGAGGACAGTGCGCGCTACAAGCTGCTCCGCAGGGCGATGTTCAAGCGCATCAAGGAGGCCTGCAAGGCCATCGCCGAGCAGCTGGGATACGACCTCGTCGTGCGCGCCGGCGACATTTCCAATGGCAAGGGCCTGACCGAGTCAGATTTGACCGCCAAGGTGGTCGAGTACGTGGAGAACAACTCCAAGTGAGGGTAGCCTGCGGCTCCTGGCGCGCCTCTGCATGAGCGGGCGCCCTCCCGTGCCGCGCGGGCGGCCCGGCACGGTCAGAGGTCATGCGCATCGACAGCGTCGGACATGAGCAGGCGGGCGGGCGGGGCCGCGACGGCAGCGTCGGGTACGGGGGCGGCGCGCGAAGGCACTGGGGCAGCGTCCTGGCGGGCCTGCTGGCTGCGGCGTGCGTCTCCGAGACGATCGAGCCGCCGCGCCTGACGACCGAGGTCACGACCGCGACCGAGGACCCGACGGGGCGGCCGACCGACGGCCAGGGCCTCGCTGCGCGGGTCTGGGGTCCCGACGATCCGAGCGCGCCGGCCCCGGACCTCGGCGCGAGCGGCACGAACGCGGGTGCCGGAGGAGCCCCGCCGGCGGCCAAGGACGAGGCGATCCGGGAGCTCGACTTCCAGGATCCGACGCAGGACGACGAGGCGGAGCGCCGGCAGCGCGACGCGGAACTGCGCAACCAGTTCGGCAGCGCGGTGGTGATCGCGCCGGACGGGACGGTCACGAAGCAGTACTTCCTCAGCGGGGAGACGGCGACCGTGTTCGAGAGTTTGCTGCGCGAGCCGGGCGTGCCCACGCCGCCGGAGGCGGTGGCGACCGGCTACGACCTCGACGGCAGCAGCCAGTCGGTGCTCGGGCGGATGCTGGGCCCGCACCGCGTGCGCCTGACGCTGTTCAAGAACTTCGAGCAGATCGTCGCGACCGACATCAAGAACGAGGTGCGCGGCGGGACGCCGCCGCCGGGCGCCCAGGTGTTCAACTCCCTGCTGCTCGTGACCGCGCAGCCGACCGCGCTCGCCGCGTTCGAGGCCGCGCTCAACCTGTTCTTCTCCAGCGTGCCGCAGATCGAGCTGGAGGTGAAGGTCGTCGAGTTCCAGTCGACCGACTCGGTGTCGTTCGGCGTCACCCCGGTCGACAACAACACGCCGACCCTCACGAACCTCGGCTCGGACCGGTTGATCCGCGATCTGACGTCGTTGTTCCCGCTGACGCCGCCGGTGGTCGGCACCGGGCAGGGGATCGAGCGCGGCATCCTGACGCTCGGCGGCGTCCACGACCGCTGGGAGTTGAACGCGCGCCTGGAGGCGCTGGAGATCAACCAGCTCGCCGACATCCTGAGCCAGCCGAAGCTGACCGTGCGCAACGGCGGCACCGCGTCGGTGTCGACCCTCACCCAGGTGCCGTTCCCGCAGGCGAAGTTCACCTCGTCGGGGTCGAACGTCGTCGTCGACATCGCCTTCAAGCCGGTCGGGATCCAGGTCCACATCCGACCCGTGATCGCCGGGACCGACACCGTGATCCTGCAGATCTACGCCAAGGTGTCGGCGGTCACCGGGTTCACGCCGACCGACCCGGTGCCGACCCCGACGATCTCGGAGCGCGAGGTCGTCACCCAGGTGCACGTGCGGCACGACCAGGCGACGACGATCAGCGGCCTGCTCAGCAAGAGCACGTTCGACAACGTGCAGAAGGTGCCGCTGCTCGGCGACATCCCGATCCTCGGCTACCTGTTCCGGTCGACCACCCGGCAGGAGACGACGCAGAACGTCGAGTTCGTGATCATCCCCCGGATCAAGTACGGGCTCGACCGGAGCGAGGACGTCGACTTCCTGAATCCGCTCGGTGGGTAGCGGGCGGGTGTCGGCGCGTCCGCGGGGCCGGCAGGGGGGGACCGCGAGCGCCCGGCGGCGGTCGACCCCGGGCAGGGCGCCGTTCTGCTCTGGCCTCGCGCGGCTGCGCGGGCCGCCCGCTCCTGCCGGCGCGGCCGCGGCGCGCCGGCCCGCGCCCGTCACGCCCCCCGCCCGGGCGGCGGGCCGCGGCGCAAGCTCCGGCATAATCCGGCGTCTCAACCTCGCATGCCGGACCACCGCACCGCCCATCGTCCCCTGCCGCCCGCGCCCGAGCGGGGGTTCGCCCTGGTGATGGTGCTGATCCTCAGCATCCTCCTCTACGTGATCATCGCGCAGCTGGTCACGACCGCGCGCATGGCGCGGTTCACCGGCGAGAACGACGCCCTGATGGCGCGGATGCGCAACCACATGCGCTACACGCTGCTGCAGGTCGAGGAGATGCTGCGCGACGACCGGCCGGCGGGCAGCGGCGGGGGCGGCGGCGGCGCGATGCCGATGGCAGGCGGCGGCGAGGAGGAAGAGGAGGACCTCGCGGCCAAGGCCGACGGCAGCCAGGACGCCTGGTTCGAGCCGCAGGGGTACTCCGACGGCGACCTCACCACCTACGTGTGGGTCGAGGACGAGAACCGGAAGTTCAACCTGCTGACGCTGGTCAGTCCCGACGAGGACTTCGCGCGCGAGTCGCGCGCGCGGTTCATCCGGCTGATCGACTACCTGCGCGAGGACTCGCCGATGGACCTCACCAGCGCGGAGGGCGACGAACTGGCGACGCGGATCATCGACTGGATGCGCGGGAACTCGCGCAACCAGCAGATGCCCCGGCCGCCGCTCAAGAGCGACGAGCCCGGCGGCGACGTGTCGCTCATGTTGCACCTCGACGAGCTGCGCCTGCTGCCGGGGGTCACCGACGAGCTGTTCTACGACCAGGTCCTCGACAACCGGATCATGCTCGGCCTGGAGTCGGTGCTCACCGTCTCGACCGCGTGGATCACCGACCCGGGCGATCCGAACAAGCCCGGCGCGCGCGGCGCCGCCGGAGCGCAGCAGGGCGGCCAGGGCGGACCGGCATCGCAGCCGCCGGAGCCGCTCGGCGAAGGCATCAAGATCAACGTCAACACCGCTCCGCGCCCGGTGCTGCGCTGCCTGTTCTCGGACCAGGACGTGCCGCCGGCGGTGATCGAGGCGATCCTGCGCTACCGCAACGAGGAGGTCCCGCCGCAGGAGGACCCGGAGGCCGAGTCGAGCCTCATCGACGAGGGCACGCGCATCAGGCGCAAGATGTTCGGCGAGGTGCAGGACCTCGAGGAGGTATCCGAGTTCAAGAACATCGGCAGCCCGGAGATCAAGGAGCGCTTCTACGAGCTGACCACGACGCGCTCGCACGTGTTCACCGTGCACATGGCGTCGGTGTTCAAGCGCAACGAGGAGAACCGGGTGTTCGTCATGCGCCGGGCAGCGTCGATCCTCGTGCGCCTCGACGACGGCGACGAGGTGCGCCTGCACCCGATCGTCCGCCTGGAGGACCGTGCCGGTCTGCGCGTGATGCCGATCGACTTCCTCGACCGTTGGGAGGACGAGCAGCGGCGGATGATGGACGTCGACGAGTTCGCGCGCGAAGAACGCTCGTGGAACCCGTTCTTCCTCGAGTTCTACAAGCCGCGCGACCAGCGCTGAGGCGCGCTCAGCCCGCGCTCGGCGGCGCGCCGGTCTCGATCACCCGGCGGAAGCGCTCGAACAGGTAGAGGGAGTCGTGCGGGCCGGGCGCCGCCTCGGGGTGGTACTGCACCGAGAACACCGGCAGCTCGACGTGGCACAGGCCCTCGACCGTCTGGTCGTTGAGGTTGACGTGCGTGACCCGCACCGCGTCCGGCAGGCGCGTGGGGTCGACGGCGAACGAGTGGTTCTGCGCGGTGATCTCGACCTTCCGCGTGGCGAGGTCCATCACCGGCTGGTTGCCGCCGTGGTGGCCGAAGCGCAGCTTGAAGGTCTTCGCGCCGAACACCTGGCCGAGGATCTGGTGGCCGAGGCAGATGCCGAACACCGGCACCTTGTGGACCAGCTGCCGCACCGCGCGCACCGCGTAGTCGCACAGCGCCGGGTCGCCGGGACCGTTGCTCAGGAAGACCCCGTCCGGGGCGTGCTCCAACACCGCCTCCGCCGGCGTCGTCGCCGGGACGACGGTGACGTCGAAGCCGCTCTCGACCAGCGAGCGCAGGATGTTGCGCTTGGTGCCGAAGTCGTAGGCGACCACCCGCAGGACCTTGTCGCCGCGCCGCGGCGGGCGCGGCGGGGGGAAGAGGGTCTCGTCGCCGCGCGTCCAGTGCACGACGTCGGGGGTGGTCACCTCCAGGACGTGGTCGACGTCGCTCGTCGTCGGTGCGCTGCGGATGCGCTGCAGGAGCGTGTCGACGTCGGTGTCGAGGTCCTCGGTGAGCATCACGCGCATCGCGCCGCCGGTCCGCACCCGCCGGGTCAGCATGCGCGTGTCGACGCCGTCGATGCCCGGCACCTGGTGCTGGCGCAGGTAGTCGCTCAGCTCCCCGGCCGAGCGGAAGTTGCTGCTGTGCGCGCACGCCTCGCGCACGATCAGCCCCGAGGGCCAGATGCGCGACGACTCCTCGTCCTCGCTGTTCACCCCGTAGTTGCCGATGTGCGGCTGGGTCAGCAGCACCGTTTGTCCGCGGTACGAGGGATCGGTCAGGATCTCCTGGTAGCCGCTCATCGAGGTGTTGAACACCAGCTCGCCGATCGTCGTCACCGGCGCGCCGAACGAGCGCCCGATGCACACCGTGCCGTCTTCGAGGATCAGGCGTCCTGGGCGGTAGGGCGGGCGCGTCATCGGGGGCGGAAGTAGACCGTGCGCCGGCCCGGCAGGCAACCGCAACGGCGCGCGCGCGGGACCGCCGCGCCCTCCCGCGCGGCCAGCACGCGCGCATCGTGCAGCACGGGGGCGACGCCCCGCCTCATCGTGGGTGCACGGCGGCGCGCGACGTGGCGGCCGCTTCGAGGGCCAGCGTGGCGTGCTCGCCGCGCGCAAGGAGCAGCGCGCCGAGGCCGGCGACCATCGCCGCGTTGTCCGAGCACAGGTCGGGTGGGGGGAACACGACCGCGAGCCGGCGCAGCTCGTCGTGCGCCGCGATCGCGGCGCGCAGCCGGCGGTTGCGTGCGACGCCGCCGCCGATCGCGAGGCTGCGCACGCCGCGCGGGCGGGCGGCGCGCGCGAGCTTCTCGACCAGCGTGTCCACGACCGCGGCCTGGAAGGACGCGGCGAGGTCCGCGACCTCGTCCGCGGCCGGCGCGCCGGGCGCGCCGCTGCGCTGCACGCGCAGGAGCAGGGCGGTCTTCAGCCCGCTGAACGAGAAGTCGATCGAGGTCGGGCCGAGCAGCGCGCGCGGGAAGGCAACCGCGTCGGGGTTGCCGCCCTCGGCGGCCTGCTCGATCGCCGGGCCGCCCGGGTAGCCGAGGCCGAGCAGCGCGGCCGCCTTGTCGAGCGCCTCGCCGGCCGCGTCGTCGCGCGTGCTCCCGATGCGCTCGCCGCGGCCCGGCGTGTCGACGTGGTAGAGCGCGGTGTGTCCGCCGGACGCGACCAGCGCGAGCAGCGGCAGCGGCAGGTCGGGTGCGGCGAGGAACGCGGCGTGGATGTGCGCCTGGACGTGGTCGACGCCGACCAGCGGCAGACGGAACCGCCAGCACAGCGCCTTCGCCGCGGCGACGCCGACCAGCAGGCAGCCGATCATCCCCGGGCGGTTGGTGACCGCCACCCCGCTCAGGTCGGCCGGCGTCGCGCCGGCCTGCGCCAGCGCCTCGCGCACGGTCGGCACGATGCGCTGCAGGTGCGAGCGGCTCGCGATCTCGGGGACGACGCCGCGGAAGCGCTCGTGCAACTCGTGCTGCGAGGCGACGACGTTGCTCAGCACCTCGACGCCGTCGCGCACGACCGCTGCCGCGGTCTCGTCGCACGACGACTCGATGCCGAGGACGAGCGAGGGCCGCGTCACCGCGCCTTGCCGTCCGGCGCCGCGATCTTGCGACGCAGCTCTGCGAGCGCGCGGCCGAGCTGCGCGTCCTCGTCGGGGCCAAGCTGCTCGTGCTCGCTGACGAAGCCGAGCTTGCGGCCGAGTTCCGCCGCAGCCTCCTTGTAGCGCCGCGGCACCTCGTGCTGCGCCAGCCGCACCGCGAGCCGGCGCGCGACCTCGTCGTCGAGTGCGACCTCGACGTCGGGGACGATGCCCCCCTTGCCCGGCCCGATGCTGCGCCCGCTCGGGGTGTGGTAGTGCGACGTCGTCAGCTTGAGGCGGAAGTCGAGCCCCTCCCAGCGATAGATGCTCTGCACCGCGCCCTTGCCGAAGGTGCGCTGGCCGACGAGCAGCGCGCGGCCGTGGTCCTGCAGTGCGCCGCTCACCACCTCGCTCGCGCTCGCGCTCTCGTGGTCGACGAGCACGACGAGCGGCAGGTCGCGGTGCGTCGCCTTGCGCGGGTCGGCGTCGTGCCGGCCCTGCTCCACGCCGCGCGCGCGCAGGGTGACGATGTTGCCCGACGCGACGAAGCGGTTGGTGACCGCGACCGCCTCGTGCAGCAGCCCGCCCGGGTTGCGCCGCAGGTCGAGCACCAGGCCGGCGAGCCTGCCGCCTGCCTCGTCGGCGAGCTGTTGCAGCGCGGCGTCGACCTCGGCCGCGGTGCGCTGCTGGAACGCGGCGATGTACAGGTAGCCGATGCGCGCCTCGGCATCGAGCAGGCGCACCCACTTCACGCTCTTGCGCTGCACGGCGCCGCGGGTGATCACGACCTCTCCGGTGCCGCCCGCGGCCCGTTCGACCTGCAGGGTCACCGTGCTGCCGGGCGGCCCGAGCAGGCGCCTGGTCGCCTCCGCGACGACGCGCTCGGGCGGCAGGTCGGCGAGCGACTCGCCGTCGATCCGCAGGATGCGGTCGCCGACCGCGAGCCCGGCGCGCTCGGCCGGGCCGCCTTCGAACAGCGCGTGCACGGTGAGCGGCGCAGTGCGCGGCGCCGCGACGATCCCGATCCCCTGGTACTCGCCGGTCGTCTCGCTGTCGAACGCGCTCGCCTTGTCGGGCGGCACGAAAGCGCTGTACTCGTCGAGCTGGCCCATCAGCCAGTCGATCGCGCCGCGCTGCACCTCCTCGGCGTCGTGCGGCTCGACGTGGTCGCGCAGCACCTGGCGGTAGACCAGGCGCAGCATGCGCAGCTCACTCTGGTCGTCGAACCGGGCGTGCCAGAACTCGATCGTCCCGACGGTGATCGCGAAGGCGATCACGCCGTTGACGAGGATCAGCCACCACGGGAAGCGCGCGCGTGAGTCCACGAACGAAGGTCGACGGTCGGATCCGGAACGGGTGAGGCATCCTATTAGGCCACGTGGTGCACGCCGCGCGTGCCTGCCGGCCTCCGGCCGCTGCCAGCGCGCCCTCGCGCACCCGGGTCGGCGCGGCCTGCCCGCTCCCGGTCCGGGAAACCCGATCGGCCGGCGTTACCGGCCGTGCTATCCTGTGCACGATTTTTCGCTGGTCCGTCTCGCTCGGGCGGCACCCGCCGTTCAGGACGGACGTGCGGCAGGCCGCGGGCGCAGCCGCCGGCGGCACCACTGAGGACACCCGATGGTAGGGCGCGCCACCTGGAAGGGCTTCATCAAGCTGAGTCTGGTCTCGGTCCCGGTGCGCGCGTTCACGGCGCACGACTCGGGCAGCGAGGTCCGCCTGAACCAGCTGCACGCCGGCTGCAACGCCCGGGTGCGCTACGCGAAGCGCTGCCCCGAGCACGGCGATCTGGACGCGAGCGAGATCGTCACCGGCTACGAGTACGCGAAGGACCAGTACGTCGTCGTTGACCCCGAGGAGGTCGCCAAGCTGCGCAAGCAGTCCGACAAGGCGATCGCGATCGAGGGGTTCATCCCGCCCGAGGCGGTCGACCCGATCTACCAGGCCGGGCGCACCTATTACCTGCTGCCCGACGGGGTGGCGGGCAACAAGCCGTACGTGCTGCTGCGCGAGGGGATGAAGCAAGGCGGCGTCGTGGGCTTTACCCAGGTGATCTTCTCCGGCCGCGAGCAGCTCGCGCTGCTGCGTCCGGTCGGCGACCTGCTCGTGCTGTCCCTGCTCCAGTACGCGGCCGCGGTGCGCAGCCCCGACGAGTACGTGGGCGAGGTCCCGCGCGAGGCGATCGGCCAGGAGGAGCTGGCGCTCGCGCGCACGCTGATCGACGCGACGCGGATCAACGACTTCGACCTCGCGAGTTACAAGGACACCTACGTCGAGAAGCTCAA
>DATGPD010000102.1:0-4897 GCA_035305285.1 Planctomycetota bacterium | reverse complement strand
CACGCCGCCTCGAGGCGCTCGGCGTGGGCACGCAACGCGTCGCGCTCGCGGCTCGCGACCACGGCGGCGCGCTCGGCCGCTTCGCAGCGCGCACGCAGCTCGTCGGCGGCTTCGGCGCCCGCGCGCGCTTCGCGCAGCGCCCGACGTTCCGCGTCCAGTTCGCCGAGCAGGCGTCCGTTCTGCTCGGCGAGCCCGGCGGCGCGGGCCTCTTCCTCCTGCAGGCGCTGACGCAAGCGATCGCGCTCCTCCAGCACCGCGTGCATCATCGCGAGGCGCGCCGAGAGCGTCGCCACTTGCCGCCCGTGCTCCTGCACCGCGGCGAGCATCGGCTGCACGCCTTCGGCACCCGCCTGACGGACCAGACCGGCGACCCGATCGCCGAGCAGGGTCTGGACCTCGTGCGCCAGCCGTTCGAGGCGCTGGGCATGTTCGCGCTGCATCGCCTCGATCCGATCGAGCTTGGTCCGACCGAGCAGGCGACGCAGCGCTTCACGCATCCTCCGACCTCCGGGGGATCTGCCCCCCCACCGACGCGCCCGGGCGCCGGACGCCGGCGCGGCCCGCGAACCGGCCACGCACGACCGCCCACGCGGCCGTCCCCTGATGCGACGGGCACTGCGAGCCTGACGACATTCCTCGGCGACCACTCTTAGCGCATCCCGTCCGCCCGCGACAGCGGGGGGTGGGGGGCGCACCCGGGGTCTGTGCCGCACAGCGCTGCCGGCGCCGCCCCGCCGCGGCCGCCGCACCGCGGGCACAGGGCTCGGCGGCGCCCCGGGCGCCGCGTCAGCGGCGGACGTCCTCGAGGCGCCAGCGGTGCTCGTGCAGCATGATCCCTAGGTCCTTGGTGCGGTTCTCGACCACGAGGTTCTTGCTCGCGGGCATCTCGTGGAAGCGATGCACGCCGCGCGCGTCGAGCAGCCACACCGGCACCACCAGCTCGCCGGCGAGCAGGCGCAGGTCGGGCAGTTCCAGCACGACGTAGCCCTCGGCGAAGTCGATCGTGATGCCGTCGAGCTGCGTGCTGTACGCGAACAGCAGCATGCCCTCCTTGCGCGTCGCGCCGATCGCGACGCTGAGCGGCTCCGGCCGCACGCCGTTGCGGATGTGCACGCGGACCGCGACCGAGTCGCCCGGACAGAAGACGTTGCGCGGCTCGCCGGTGCGCGCATCCAGCAGGTCGACGCCGAGGATGCGCGGCTGGTCGTCGCTCTGCGGCGGCTTCTCCTCGAGCGCGAAGTCCTGCTTCGCGCCGAGCTGGTTCTCGTAGGTCGCGTAGTCGTTGGTCACCGAGACCGCGTCGCCGATGCGCGCGATGCTGCCGTTCTTCAACCAGATCGCGCGGTCGCAGATCTGTCGCACGTCGTAGAGCGAGTGCGAGCAGAAGAACATCGTCTTGCCGCGGTTCTTGTAGTCCCAGATCCGGTCGACGCACTTCTTCTGGAAGTGCATGTCCCCGACCGCGAGGATCTCGTCGATGATCAGCACGTCCGGGTCGGTGGCCACCGCCACCGAGAAGCCGAGGCGGCAGATCATGCCCGAGCTGTACGTGCGGATCGGCGCGTCGATGAAGCCGTGCAGCTCCGAGAAGTCGAGGATCTCCTGGAACTTGGCGCGCATCTCGCGCCGCGAGAACCCCATCATCGCCGCGTTCATGTAGATGTTCTCGCGGCCGGAGAACTCCTGGTGGAATCCGGCACCCAGCTCGAGCAGGCTCGCGACGCGCCCGCGGATGCGGTAGCCGCCGACCGTGGGGAAGGTCGTTCCGGTGAGGATCTTGAGCAGGGTCGACTTGCCCGCGCCGTTGCCGCCGATCAGCCCGACGCACGTTCCGGTCGGCACGTCGAACGTCACGTCGCGCAGCGCGTGCACCGCGACGTGCCGCGGGTGCTTGTTCCACGGCATGCGCTCGAGCAGCCGGGCGAACGGCGAGCCGTAGAGCTGGTAGCTCTTGCTCAGGTTGCGGACCTCGATGGCGGGCTCGAACATCGTCACACCATGTCGGCGAACTTCTCGCGCCGGCTCATGAACAGGCCGTAGCCGAACAGCAGCGCGGCGAAGGCCCAGGCCGCGGCGACCGCGAGGTGCCCGAGCAGGGTGCCGTCGAGCGCGAACCGCGTGACGCCCAGGCTGTGGCGGTGCGCTTGCATCAGCGCGTACAGCGGGTTCGCGCGCAGCACCGTGGCCCACGGCTCGGGCGCGGCGAGCCCGTCCGGCGCGAGCCGCCAGAACGTCGGGCTGAGGAACAGGAGCGCCTGGCCGAACATCGACCAGACCTGGGCCGCGTCGCGCATGAACACGTAGACGCAGGCGAGCGTCAAGCCGACGCCGAGCGACAGGACGACCTGCACGGCGAGCACGAGCGGCCAGAACGCGAGCTGCGCGTCGGGCACGATCGTCCCGGTCGGGATCCCGAGCGCGAGCAGCACGGTGACTCCGACCAGGAACACGACGGTCGACACCCCCACCAGGTGGACCGGCAGCAGTTCGCACGGGAAGGCGACCTTCTTCACCAGGTTGCCGTTCTCGTGGATCGTCGTGCAGGAGCGCGAGGTCGCCTCCATGAACGAGTTGATCACGAGCAGGCCCGAGAGCATGTAGACCGCGAAGTCCGGGCTCGGGCCGGCCGTTTCGACGATTCCGGCCGAGAGCTTGGCCCGGAACACGTAGCCGAAGACGAAGAAGTAGATCGAGAACAGGAAGATCGGGTGCAGCAGCACCCAGAACACGCCGAGGAAGCTGCCCCGGAACCTGCCGACCAGCTCGCGGCGGAAGAAGTTCTGCACCAGCAGCCGATAGCGGACCGCCAGCAGCGGGTAGCGCAGCGCGCCGCCGAAGTGCCGCCACATACCGCGCCGGCGGGCGTGGGCGAAATGCTCGTGCACGATCGGGGCAGGCGTGCTCGGCGGTGGGACGAGGACGGGGGACGTGGTCACGTGGCGAGCCCGGGGATGATCCACCAGCCGCGCCGCCGGCGGAAGGACGACGCAGCGGCAATTCGGGATCGGCGCACGAGGCCGGTCGGGATGAGCCGCGCGCTCGGTGCGCGTTCGCGCCGCACCATCGAGCGGCCGAGCCCGACTCGACGAAGCCCGACGTCCGGCGCAGCCGGGATGGTTCCGGGCGCGCGCTGCGCGCGCGATCCCGTTGCACGCTGACCGTTCGGACGCGTCGCGGCGGGCCGCTTGCTGCGCCCGCACTGCGCGCTCCTCTACCATGACGCCGTGCGTGCTGCTCTCGTCATGCCGACGCTCGACGCCGGCCCCCTGCTCGACCGCGTGCTCGCGGGCGTCGCCGCGCAGCGCAGTCCCGGTTTCGCGGAGCTGGTCGCGATCGACAGCGGGTCGACCGACGGCACGCGCGAGCGCCTGGAGCGGGCGGGCTTCCGCGTGGCCGTCATCCCGCGCGCCGAGTTCGACCACGGCAGCACGCGCGACCGCGCCATCGCGATGACCACGGCCGAGGTCGTCGTCCTGCTCACGCAGGACGCGGTTCCGCTCGGCGAGGACTGGCTCCGATCGATGCTCGAGCCGTTCGCCGACCCGCGCACGGCGGCGGTGTGGTGCCGGCAGGTCCCGAGGCCCGACTGCCCGCCGGTGATCGCGCGCCGCATCCGCGAGTGGCTCGGCGACGGCGACCAACCGCGCGTCCAGGAGCTGGCGCCGGGCGAGACGCTGGAGAACCTGGCACCCGCCGAGCGGCTGCGACGCTGCGCCCTCGACAATGTCGCCTCGGCGCTGCGGCGCGCGGTGTGGGAGCGCTTCCCGCTCGGACCACGCCGGTTCGGCGAGGACCTCGCGTTCGGCATGCGCGCGATCGCCGCCGGCTACCGCATCGTCTACCAGCCGCGGGCAGTCGTCGAACACAGCCACTCGCGCACTCCGTTCGCGGAGGGCAAGCGCACGTTCTGCGACCACCGCAACCTGCGCGAGATGGTCGGCCTGGTCACGATCCCCGACTGGCGGACGCTGCGCGCCGCGCTGCGCGACGGCACGCGCGAACACCTGGCCTACGTGGACTCGCTCGGCCTGCCCGAACCCGAGCGCACCCGCGTACGCCGCTGGACGCGGGCGTACGTGCGCTGGCAGTGCTGGGCGCAGTACCTGGGCGCCAAGGCCGGCGCGAAGCCGGGCGGCCTGCGCGGCTTCCTGCTCGCCAGACTCGGCCGGCGCCTCGAGCGCGGCGTCGGCTGACGTGGCACGCCCCTCGGGACCAGGACCCGGCACGCCGCGCGCGCCCTTGCCGCGCGGCCGGCGCGCGCTGTTCGTCGCCGCGGGCTGCGCCCTGGTGCTCGCCGTACTCGCCGCCGTCCTCGAGATCGGAGCAAGACTCCTCGTCCCCGAGGCGTCCCTGCGCGTACTCGCCGACGTGTTCGCCGCCGATCCCGACCCCGAGATCGGCTACACGATGCGGCGGAACTACGAGGGCTCGGCGTTCGGCGTCGACCTCGTGACCAACTCGCACGGCTTCCGCGGGCCGGAGTGGCCGGCGCGCAAGCCGGACGGCGGGGTGCGCATCGCGCTGATCGGCGACTCGATCGCGTTCGGCTTCGGTGTGCCGTTCGAGCAGACCATGGGCGAGCTGCTCGCCGCGCGGCTGCGCCGCCGCCTCGGCCGCCCGGTCGAGGTGCTGAACTTCGGGGTCAACGGCTACAACGCGCGCCAGCAGCTCGCGGTGCTCGAACGCCGCGCACTGCCGCTCCGGCCGGACCTCGTGCTCCTCGTGCCGTGCAACAACGACGCGGACCCGCCGCTGTGGGCCGACGCCGACGGCTTCCTCCGCTACGGCGACGGCGCCGACCACGTGGTGCTCGACCGCCACCAGCGCGGGGTCCTCGGCTTCCGGCGCGGCCTGCTCGGCGCGAGCCGCTTCCTGTTCTGGCTGCGCCTGCAGTGGT
>DATGPD010000101.1:0-4612 GCA_035305285.1 Planctomycetota bacterium | reverse complement strand
CACGCGCCGTCCGCTGCTGCGGCGGGACGGGCCGACACCCGCCTCGACGAGCCCCGGCCTCGCACGGCGATCGCCGGCAATGCTCCGGCAGGTGACCGGGGGAGAGAGCCTGTCCGCGCGCATCGCACCGAGTGGGCCGCGCAGCGTCAGCCTCTGCCGTGTGCCGTCGCCATTGCCATGCCGACTGCGGCACCGGCACAGGGCGAATGCACGCGCCCCGGATCGCGGCCCCCGGGCCCGTGCGCCGCGCTCGTCGTCGCTGGCTCCGCGAGCGCGCGCCGGAGTCCGCGAACGGGCCGTCGCATGCCACGCTCGCGTGTATCGCGGTCTCGCCGGAGGCGCCGGCGCCGGGCGCGCGCGGGCACGTCGCCCTGGGCGCGGTGTGACGGCGTTGCGTGCGGCACCCTGGCCCGGCATCGAAACGACGCCGCGGAGCGTCACCCACACCACGTCCGTGCTCGGGTCGCGTCCTCTCGAGCCGCATTCTGCCCGCGCTCGGGACGGCCCCCCGGGTTGCCGGTGCCCTCGGCGGGGGCCACACTTCCCCGGCCTGCCCAGTCGCTCCGTCCTCTTTCGATGCGCCTTACCCTGAACTCCCTCGTCGGCGCCGCGCTCGCGGCGGTGCCGTTCACCTTCCCTGCCGTCGCGCAGGAGCACACCGTTAGGGGCGAGCGCGTCCCTGCGTCCGCCATCTCGCCGCCGGTCCTGGAGACCATGGAAGAGGTGATGGAGCGGGAGCGGCGCCTGCCACCCGCGCCGCCGCGCAAGCTCACGTGGAGCGGCGAGGACGGCCGCTGGTTCGTGCCGCCGCCGTCGGCGAGAACGCCGGTGCACTCGGGCCAGTACGCGGTGGTCAACGAGTGGGGCGACCCGCGCATCGGCATCGGCTTCCCCGAGCCGACCGACGTCGTCGACCTGTGGGCCGCGGGCCATGGCGGCGCTCCGGCGCGCGCCGTGCGCTTCCTCGGCTTCCGCGCGGGCACCGAAGTCGCCGCGACGCCGTGGATCGCGCTCGGCAACCGACCGCAGCGCATCGAACTGGGCTTCACCGCCGTCGACCGGATCGAGATGCGGACCGCGCCGTACGTCGAGCGCTTCGGCTTCGTGGCGATCGACGACCTCGCGTTCGCCCCGGCGGGCAAGCCCGCGCAGGCACGCGTGCTGGACTTCGAGGACCTCGCCCACCGCCAGGTCCTCACCGGCACGCGCTACGCCGGTCTCACCTGGGAGAGCGGCACCGGGTTCCAGGGGCCGCCGCCCCCGCCGCCGACGGACATCGTGCCGGCGCCGCGCAATCCGGACGAAGGACAGGAGCCGGCGATCGACGACACGTGGTATCCGCCGCTCGGCGCGGAGCCGTCGCAACCGAGGGTGTGGGACGAGTTCGTCGGCACCACGATGGGCGACACGGGCGCGAGCTACATCCCGCCGGACACCTGCGGCGCGAACGGCCCCGACCACTACGTCGCGATCACGAACTCCAACCTGTCCGCCTGGCGCAAGTCGGACCGCGTGCGCACCGTGAACACGAGTCTGACCGCGTTCTTCCCGGGCTCGTCGGGCACGGTCGGCGACCCGCGCATCGTGTTCGACCCGCACTCGCGGCGCTACGTGGCGCTCGCGACCAACTTCAGCGGCGGCGGGATGATCTTCGTAGCGGTGTCGCAGACCTCGGACCCCGCCGGCGCCTGGTACAAGTTCTCGTTCGCGACCGCGCAGGGCAGCGACGCCGGCCGGTGGCCCGACTATCCGACGCTCGGCGTCGACGCGCGCGGCATTTACACGTCGGCCTACATGGTCGGCGGCTCGGCGCGGATGACGATCTGGGCGATCGACAAGGCGCCGCTGGTCGCCAACCCGCCGTCGCTCGGCACGATCACCGCGTTCCGCGGCCTGACGTTCGAAGGCGCGATGCAGCCGTGCACGACCTACGGCGATCCGGGTGCGCAGTACATCGTGTCGCGTTCGTCGAGCACCGCGCTGCGCGTGCGCCGCGTGAACCCGCCGCTCACCGCGCCGACGCTCACCACCCTCGGCACCGTGACCATCCCGTCGCACAGCTCGCCGCCGACCGCGCCCGCGCTCGGCAGCACGACCAACATCAACACGCTGGACACCCGCCTGATCAACGCCGTGTTCCGCAACGGCTCGATCTACACCGTGCACGGCGTGAGCGTGAACGGACGTGCCGGCTGCCGCTGGTATCAGGTCGGCGTTTCGCCGCTCTCCCTGCAGCAGTCGGGCACGATCGCCGACTCGTTGTGGCACTACTACTACCCGTCGATCGCGGTCAACGCGCACGGCAACGTCGGCATCGGCTTCTCCGGCAGCCACGCCAACGCCTACTGCTCGGTCTTCATCACCGGCCGCCGGCCCAGCGACCCGCCCGGGACAACCGCGCCGCCGATCCTCGTCAAGGCCGGCGAGGACGCGTGGAACCGTCTCGACGCCGCCGGCCGCAACCGCTTCGGCGACTACAGCCACATCGATGTCGACGCCGTCGACGACTTCGGCTTCTGGACCAACCAGGAGTACATCATCGCGACCAACCGCTGGCGCACGCGCGTCGCGCGGTTCGGCTTCGAGGCGGTGCTGTACGGCGACGGCCTCGCCGGCACCGCGGGCGTGCCCGAGATCGGTGTCGGAGGACGGCCGCGCATCGGCGCGACCGTGAACCTGCAGCTCGGCAACCCGCTCGGCGCGCCCTCCACCGGCGCGCTCGTCTTCGGCACCGCGCCCGCCTCGATCCCGTTGCTCGGCGGCACCGTGCACGTCGCGCCGACGGCCGTGTTCACCGTCGGCATCCCCGCGAACGGCCTCAGCATCCCTCTGGCGTACCCGGACGACCCGGGGATGGTCGGCGTGCCGGTCTACTTCCAGTACGCGATGCTCGACAGCAACGCGCCGTCCTTGGTCGCGTTCAGCCGCGGTCTGGAAGTGCGCGCCAACTCGCGGTAGCGCGCGCACGCACCGGTTCGCCGAAGTGGCGCGGGTGCGCACCAGCACCCGCGCGAGGGGGAACGCGCGAGTCGGGCCTCCGAGGCCTCGACCGCGCAGGCGCGGCCCCCCGAGGGATCGACCGCCCCCCGTGGCGCATGCGCGCGCGAGCGGTGCACCGGGCCGTTCCGCACGGCACAGGGCCGATGCTTCGCAAGCGGTCGGCCCGGCCTGAGCGCGGCTCCGAGCCGCGGCAGCCGACCGCCGGAGGGCGGTCGGCACGGCTCTACGTCTCCTACGGGGTCTCCCACGGACGGGCGGGTCTCGCGTCGCGGAGGAGTTCGAGCATCACGCTCCTGCTCTGCCACGACGGCGTGCTGCGATCCCCTGCTGTACCTCAGCCTCTACTTCAAAGAACGCCGCGAGGAGTACTACGCGCTGCTCGACCTCGTGCGGAAGGAAGGTGACCGGGAAGCGTGGCTCGCGTTCTTCCTGGAAGGCGTGCGCCTGACGGCGCAGTGGGCGGTCGGGACCGCACAGCAGCTCGGCGAGATGTTCCGCAACGACCGGATCCGCATCGAACGCGAGACGGGTCAGAAGCGCCGCGCCGGCTCGGCGATCCGGGTTCACGAAGCCCTCGAGGCCCGACCGATCCGCTCTCTGCCCGAGACCAGCCGCATCACCGGGCTCTCCTTCCCGACCGTGTCCTCGGCGATGCGCCTCCTCACCGACACGGGGATCACCCGGGAGCTCACCGGCAGGCGTCGCGACCGGGTCTTCGTGTACGAAGGCCACCTGGCCCTCCTGAACCAGGGGAGCGCACGGCCATGAGGATCGACTCGCGACCGCGCCTTCACCCCAAGCGCACCGCGCTCCCCGAACGAGCGCCTGCAGGCGTCAGAACGACACGTCCGCGGTCGCTCCGGCGCGCACCTCCACCTCGCGCGGCGGCGTGAACCTCCCCCCGCTCTTCCGCAACGTCACGAACCAACGCCCCGGCAGCACCCCATCCACCACTGCCTCCCCGCGCTGCAGGGACTGCCGGTGCCACACCACGTTCTGCGCGTCGCGCACCTCCGCCATCGCCCAGCCCTTCACGTCGGCGCGCACGCGGATCTTCCCCGCGGCCGGCAACCGCACGTCCACCCCGTCGTGATCGCTGCCGCGTGCGGGCGTCACCGGCTCGGACTCGCCCATCGCGTACCCGGGCGCCCGCGCGACGGCGACGATCTCCACCCCCGGCACCACGCCGCGCAGGCGGTAGCGGCCCTCGCGATCCGTCTGCGTCGACTCCTCGCCGCGGTCGCCGCCGCCGAGCCTCGGAGCCTGCCAGGGCTGCTGTGTCCCGCGGACCCAGACCGCCGCTCCCGCGATCGGCTTTCCGTCGGGATCGGTGACCGTGCCGCGGATCGAAGTCACGTCGAGGTCGATGTCGATCACGTTGGTGCCCACCGCGACGGTGGCCGGCACGGACGCCGGCATCGCGCGGTCGCCGTGCCGGACGTGCAGCTCCACGTCGCCGAGCGCGACACCTTCCAGACGGTAGCGCCCGCTCTCGTCGGTGCGCGGGCCGCGGCCGCTGCGACCACGTGCCGACCACGACATCTCGGCGTTCGCGAGCGGCATGCCGTTCTCGCGCACGACGCCGATCAGCACGGCCGTCGGCTCCTCGACG
>DATGPD010000100.1:0-12865 GCA_035305285.1 Planctomycetota bacterium | reverse complement strand
ATCGGCGAGGCGGAAGAGACGATCATCTCCGGCTCGACCTTCAAGAACAACAACGCCCTGGCGGGGGCATCGTACGGGGTGATCGATTCCAGCGTGTACGGCGACATCGCCGACGTCGGCGTCAACGGCGTGGCGGCCTATGGCGGCGGCGTGGCGATCGACCTCCTGTTCGGCGCGATCCACACCTCCGTCACCACCATCACCGACTCGGTCTTTGAGCGCAACAAGGTGCGCGGCGGCAAGGGCGGCGACGGCTGCATGTCGTTCCGGCGCGAGAAGTTCGTCGCGCGCGGCGGTCCGGACGGCGGCGACGGCGGCGACGGCGGCAGCGTGATCCTGCGCGCCAGCGAGCACGAGAACACGCTCTACCACCTCGCCGGCAAGCGCGTGTACGAGGCGGGCAAGGGCGAGCCGGGCCGATCGTCGGACTGCTTCGGCCGGAAGGGGCACGACCTCGTGCTCGACGTGCCGGTCGGGACGGTCGTGCTCGACGCCGTGCGCGGCAACGTGCTGCGCGACCTCAGCACCGCGGGCGAGACCTTCGTGGTGGCCGCCGGCGGGCGCGGCGGTCGGGGCAACGCGCGCTTTGCGACCGCGACCAACCGCGCGCCCCGCCAGTTCGAGCGGGGCCAGCCGGGCGAGGAGCGCGAGGTCCGGCTCAACCTCAAGCTGATCGCCGACGTCGGGCTCGTGGGCCTGCCGAACGCCGGCAAGTCGACCCTGCTCGCGACCCTGTCGCGCGCCCGGCCGAAGATCGCCGCCTACCCGTTCACCACGCTGGAGCCGCACCTCGGCATCGTCGCGCTCGGCGACGACCGCAGCTTCGTGATGGCCGACATCCCGGGGCTGATCGAGGGCGCGCACCGCGGCCGCGGACTGGGCGACCGCTTCCTCAAGCACGTCGAACGCACCCGGCTCCTGCTGCATCTGGTGGACTGCTCCGCGGACGCGACCGTACCGCCGCACGAGGCGGTCGCGGTGATCCGCGCCGAACTGCGCGGCTACTCCGCCGAGCTGGCGAGCCGGCCGACGCTGCTCGTCGCGACCAAGGTCGAGGACGACGCCGCGCGCGCCGCGGCCCGCGAACTCTCGGCCGCTCTGGGTGAGCCGGTCCTCGCGATCTCCGCCGCGACCCGCACGGGCCTCGTCGAGTTGCTCGCCGCGGTCGCGGCGCGCCTGTGGCCCGCGCCGCCCGCCTGACCCCGCGCGCCGCCGCGCCGGCCACGGTCCCGAGTCGGGACAGCGGTCGCCTTCACCCTCGCCCGCGCGGCCGTCGATACAGGGCGCGGGAGAGAACGCCGTGCAACCGAAGCTCGACGACCTGCTGCGCATCATGGTCAAGGAGAAGGCCTCCGACCTGATCCTCAAGACCGGAGGCTGCCCCGCGATGCGCGTCGCCGGGCAGATCCGCTTCCTGGGCGACACGCCGCTGGAGCTGGCGCAGCTCAAGGCGTTCCTCGCGGAGATCGTGCCCGAGGCGGATCGCGCGCAGTTCCTGCGCCACGGCGCGGCGGACGTCGCGATCGAGAAGCCCGGCATCGGCCGGTTCCGGTGCAACGCGTTCATCGTCGGCAGCCACCCGGGCTTCGTGTTCCGCGCGATCAAGGAGTCGGTGCCGACGTTCAAGGACCTCAATCTGCCGATCGAGCAGCTCAAGAAGCTCGCCAGTCTGCCGCGCGGGCTGGTGCTCGCGACCGGGATCGCGGGGTCCGGCAAGTCGACGACGCTCGCGTCGATGATCGACTACGTCAACCGCAATCACGCCAAGCACATCATCACGATCGAGGATCCGATCGAGTTCGTGTTCGAGGACAAGCGCAGCGTGGTGAACCAGCGCGAGATCGGCAGCGACGCGCCGAGCTTCGCCGAGGCGCTGCGCCACGCGGTGCGCCAGTCGCCCGACGTCATCCTGATCGGCGAGATGCGCGACAAGGAGACCATGGAGGCGGCGATCAACGCCGCCGAGACCGGACACCTGGTGTTCTCCACCCTGCACACGGTCAACGCGGTGCAGACCGTCGAGCGCATCATCTCCTTCTTCCCGCCGCACCAGCACGACCTCATCCGCCTGCAGCTCGCGCTCAACCTGCAGGGCGTCATCTCGATGCGCCTGATCAAGACCAAGGAGGGCCGCAGCCTGATGCCGGCGGTCGAGCTGCTGATCAACACGCCGACCGTGCGCGACCACCTCGAGCGCGGCGAGACGCGGCTCCTCCCGAAGGCGCTCGCCGAGGGCGCGTACTACGGCACGATGACCTTCAACCAGTCGCTGATCCGGCTCTACAACGCCGGCAACATCAGCTACGACGAGGCGATCGAGGCGTCGGACAACCCGGACGAGCTGAAGCTGCAGATGCGCGGGATCACCAAGGGCGGCACGCCGGGGAGCGAGCGTCCCGCCGCCGTCCGCACCTGAGCGCCGGGACGGTCGGCCGCGCGGGTGCCGGCCGGCAGGTGCGCCCGTCCGCGTGGCGTGCGTCCGCTCGGCGGGCGCGGCGTCCTTCTCGGGCGGGTCGGCGCGCGGCCGGCGGCCTGAGGGGCCGCGGCCGGAATACGGTGCCGCCCCGCTCGTCGAAGGCCGGAGCCCTCCGCCGGCGGGGCGAGTGTCTCCCGACGATTGCGCGGACTTTTCCGGCGGACTGCTAGACTTCCGACCCGAGCGATGGCCAAGCTGCCGGTCAACTTCGTGCTCTACGCGCTGTACGCCGCGTCCGCCGCGCTGGTCGGCGGCATCGGCTACACCTTCTACTCGACGTACAAGCTGAAGGAGCGCTTCGGGGACGTCGCCCTCCGCAAGCAGATCAGTGCCGACGTCGACAAGCTGGTGAAGGCGGGGCGCGACGCGCAGCCCGAGCGCAAGAACTGGCGCTACGCCCCCGACTCGCTGCCGTGGTGGAAGCAGTTCTCCACGGTCAACGTGACCGGCAAGTTGCCCCCGAAGCCGGAGGAAACCACTGCCCCGGTCGAACCCGAGAAGCCGGCGGACACCGGGGTCAAGATCGACGACATCCTGGTCATCGAGTCGCTGCTCGTCGAGGTCGGCGAGTCCAGCGACCAGCTGTCGCACATCGTCGTCCGCTACAAGCCCGGGGTCGAAGTGCGCCCGCCGGCCGCGCTGGTCGCGGCCGCCGACGGCAGCCGGCCCGCGAGCTGGACGCCGGGCGATGCGCGGCCCGCGGGCGGACCCGCGGCGGGCGGCGCCCCGATCCCGATGCCGACCACGCCGGGCGGCGAGCTGCGCCAGTTCGTGCATCTCGAGGAGGCCCTCTGGCCGCCGTACGACAACATCCGCCTGGTCGAGATCGCCGAGGACGCGCATTCGGCGACCTTCCTGCGCGAGGACCCCAAGAAGGACCGCTCCGAGTGGAAGAAGGAGACGGTGTACAAGGCGGCGCTCGACCTTGACCCCGCGGTGGTGGCCCAGCTGGTCGAGGGCTTGCGCCGCGACCGCGCGGCGCGCGAGCAGGGTGCGAACGGGGCCGCCGTGCAGCCCGAGGTCGTGCCGGTGCCGCGGGTCCAGGAGACGGAGTGGCGCGACGTGCCGCAGACCATGCAGGTCGCGCCGGGGCAGTTCCACGTCAGCCGCCGGGACCACGACTACGTGCGTGACAACATCGACCGCGTCTTCAACGACGAGGTCGGGGTCAGCACGTTCCGCTCCCGCGTGGGCAACGTCGAGGGCCTGCGCATCGACCGCATCTCGCCCCGCCTCGCCCAGTTCGGCCTCGAGCCGGGCGACATCGTGCTCAGCATCAACGGCGAGAAGGTGCGCCAGAAGCAGCAGGTCTACACGATCGCCAAGCGGCAGTACCAGTCCGGCGTCCGCCGCTTCACGGTCGAGATCATGTCGGGGCGCGGCACCGGGGTGGAGACGCGCACCTACACCGTGCCGAGGGACTGACGTGCGCGGAGCGAGCGCCGGCGGCGTCGGGACGGCGCGCGCGCCGCGCGGTGTGTGCGCCCAGCCGTGACCAGGCACGCGCGGCCGCTGCTCCTCACCGTCGACCGGGGCAACACGTCACTCGACGTGATGCTGCACTCCGCGCCGGTAAAGCGCTGGCGCGCGCCGGCGCACGCGCCCGAGACCGTGCTCGCCGAGGTCGCGACGCTCGCCGGGGTGCCGGTGCGCGCGGTCGCCTCGACGGTCGTCGCCGGCGGCCTGACGGCGCTGGAGGCGGTGCTCGCCGACGCGGGCGTGCGCCTCGAGGTCGCCGGGCGCGACCTGCCGTGTCCTTTGCCGCTCGCCTACGCCGACCCGAACGAGCTGGGCACCGACCGCTGGCTCGCCGCGCTCGCCGCGTTCGCGGCGCACGGCGCCGCGGTCGTGGTGCAGTGCGGCACCGCGATCACTGCCGACGCGGTCGACGCGTCCGGCCGCTTCCTCGGCGGTGCGATCGCGCCCGGCCTGCGCGCGATGGCCGCGGGCCTCGCGGCGGCCGCGCCGGCGCTGCCGCCGTTCGCCGGCGGCGACGCGATCGCGGTGCCCGCCACGAGTTCGCGTGCCTGCGTCGACGCCGGCGTGCACTTCGCGTTCTGCGGCGCCGTCGAGCGGCTCGTCGAAGACGTCGCGCGGGCCCTGCCGGGCGGCGCCCCGCGGCTGCTGACCGGCGGGGACGCGAGGGCCTACCTGCGCCACGGCAGGCTGTCGTTCGTGCACGTTCCCGACCTCGTGCACCAGGGGCTGCGATGTCTGGCGGAGCGCTGCGCGCCACGCTCCTGACCGCGCGCGCGGCGGGCGGCGTCGCGGTGGTCGAGTTGTCCGGTCCGGAACGGTTCACGGCCGCCGCGCGCCTCCTCGGGGACGGCGTCGCGGTCGACGCGACGCCGCGTCTGCGCTGGCTGTGGCACGCCGGCGAGCGCATCGACCAGGCGCTCGTGTTCACGCCGCCGGGGCGCGACACGATCGAGCTGCACCTGCACGGTGCCGAGACGGTGCTGCGCGCGATCGAGCGCGCGCTCGGCCCGCTCCTGCGCGCGGCTCCGGGCGGTCGCGCGGCGCTGCTGGCGCAGGCGAGCACCGCTGCGCAGCTGGAGTTCGCACTGGAGCAGCAGGCGCTGCTTTCGCCGTTCGGCGGGAGCTTCGCGCGGTTCATCGCCGCGCACCGCGGCGCACCCGACGTGCTGCGCGCGGTCGCGCGGCGCCACGCCGCGGCGCACGCGCTGCTGACCCCGTGCACCGTCGTGCTCTGCGGCCGCAAGAACGCCGGCAAGTCGACGCTGATGAACCGCCTGCTCGGCCGCGAGCGCGTGCTCGTCGGTCCGGTCCCCGGGTCCACGCGCGATCCGGTCGCCGAGCACGTGACGCTCGCCGGCTATCCGTACGAACTGGTCGACACCGCGGGCGAAGGCAGCGCGGTCGACGCGCTCGATGCGCGCGCGATCGACCTCGGCCGACGGGCGCGCGCGCGCGCCCTGGTCGTGCTCGTCGTCGACCGCAGCGCGGGCGTCGGTCCGGTCGAGCGCGCCCTGCTCGCGGTACCGCCCGCGCTCGTCGTCGCCACGAAGAGCGACCTGCCCGCCGCGCCCTGGCCGGCCGACGTCGCACCCGCGGCTCTGGACGTGTCGTGCATCGACCCGGCGGCCTCGGCCGCGGTGCGCGAGGCGTTCGGCGCGCAGCTCGCGTGCGTGCGCGGCCTGCCGCCGGCGGGCGGGCTCGGCGGCGTGGCAGCGGTGGACGACGAGGAACTGCGCCTCGTCGAACAGGCGCTCGCCGGGTAGCGGCCCGGTGCGACGGCGGGTCCGGCGGCCGGTGCCGGCGCGCGGTCTGCGTCCGGCGTGCGATCGGCTCGCGGCGTGCACCCGCACTCGACCTTCGCCGGGCCGCCGCGTTGCGGCTCGCGCGGGGGCGCCTCTATGTTGGCTGCGATGCCCTCCGCGCCCCGCAGCCTGGTGTCGATCGAGGACCTGTCGGTCGGCGAGATCCTCGAGCTGTTCCGCCACGCCGAGGAGTTCGGGGCCGACCTGACCGCGTGGACCCACCTGTGCCGGGGCGCGATCATGGCGACCCTGTTCCTCGAACCGAGCACGCGCACGCGGCTCAGCTTCGAGGCGGCGATGCACCGCCTGGGCGGCGGCGTGATCACCGTGTCCGACGCGTCGTCGAGCAGCCAGGCCAAGGGCGAGTCGCTTGCCGACACCGTGCGGGTGGTGGGGGGGCCGTACGCGGACATCGTCGTGATCCGCCACCCTGACGACGGCGCGGCGCGGGTCGCGGCGCGCTACGCGCGGGTGCCGGTGATCAACGGCGGCGACGGCGCGCACGAGCACCCGACCCAGACGCTGTGCGACCTGTACACGCTGTGGAAGGAGAAGGGCCGCCTCGAAGGGCTCGACGTCGTCTTGTGCGGCGACCTGCGGCACTCGCGCACGGTGCACTCGTTCGCGTACGCGCTCGCGCGGTTCCGCGCCAACATCGTCACCATCCCCTATCCCGGGCTGGAGATGCCGCAGTACGTGCTCGACCGCCTGCGCCGCGAGTTCGGCGTGCAGGCGATCGCCGCCTCGGTCGGCGAGCTGCCCGGGCTCGCCGGCAAGGAGAACTCGGTCGCGTACCTCACCGCCAGCCGGCCGCACCAGCTCGCGCTGTTCACCCAGCCCACGATCGAGCAGGTGCAGCACATCGACGCGATCTACATGACGCGCGCGCAGCGCGAACGGCACGCGGGCGACGAGGTCCGCCGCGAGAACTACCCGCGGCTCTCGGGCGAGTCGTTGCGTAGTGCGATGTTCAAGGACGCGCGCGTCATGCACCCGCTGCCGCGCCTCGACGAGATCAGCCACGAGGTCGACGACGATCCGCGCGCGGTCTACTTCCGTCAGGCGGAGCTGGGCGTGCCGATCCGCATGGCGTTGATGGCGTTCCTTCTGGGGCAGATCCGCCTCGACGCCGAGCCGCCGGCGCGCTTCGCGGTGCAGCCCGGTCTGTCGTTCGACGCGCACGGCGGCCTCCGCTGCCGCAACGAACGGTGCATCACCAACCGCGAGGGCAGCGGCCCGGTGGTGCGCGACTTCCGGCTCGTGGAGGAGGCGACCGCGCTGCTCGCCTGCGCGTACTGCGACAAGGAGGTGCGCGCGGCGTTCGTCGGCAACGCGCAGACGAAGGAGTACGTGCCGGTTTCGGTGCCGGCTGCGGCACGCATCGACCTGGAGCACCGGGTCTACTTCGTATCCGAGGAGCAGGCGGCGACCGCGGCGTATCGGCCCGCCGCGACCGGCGACGTTGCGCGATAGCTCACGTGCGATTCCGCGCGCTCGTGCGGGCGCCGTCCGAAGTGGCGTCTCAAGTCGTTGTTGTGACCTGACTTGTGTCGCTCCGACCCCGGGCACGGGAGTTGTTCGGGGCGGCAGTTCCCGGTCCGCGCGGACGTTCCGATCTCTCACCTGCCTCCGGCGACAAGATCGGAGTGATCCGCCGTGCCGGCGCGGTAGACTTCTCGGCAAGCTCTCGACCCCGGTGCGACGAAAGACGTGCTGGTGGGGGCTATCTCTCGACCCCACATTGACTTCCAACCTCTGACGGCCTGCACGCGCGCCGCGTGCGGACCGGCGGCCTGCGTTCGGGGCCCCCGTCCGGACGCGGGCCGTCGCACCGTCGGAGCCCCCTGCATCGACACGAAGATGAACTCGACGAAGACCCGGAACGGTTTCGCGCTGGCGTCCCTCCTGCTGTGTCTCGCCGGCTGCAGCGGTGGCGGCGGCCGCTCGCCATCCGAGCTGGGGGGCAGCGGCGACTTCGTGCTGCTGCGCGTCACGCCCCCGGACAACGCGAGCCTGTTCCTCAACGACTCGATCCAGTTCGACTTCAGCACGCCGGTCGACCTGTCGAGCGCCGACCTCAACAGCGTCGCGTTCACCGTGTTCGACCTCACCGGGCGGCCGCTCGGCGAGCAGCCGCGCGGCACCTTCCGCATCGCCACTTCGCCGGGCGACAGCGAGCCGGGCCGACGGCTCGAGTTCGTGCCGGTCCTGCCGACCGACGACCTGTTTTCGAACGGCGGGTTCAAGGCGGCGCGCCGCTACGTCGTGCAGCTCGTCGGCGGTGACCGGCGCAACGGGGTCGTGCTGCGCGACGTGCGCGGGCGCGAGTTGGAGACGCCGGTGTCGTTCACGTTCACGACGGTCGACGGCTCCACGCCGGGCGAGCTGTTCCGCAACACGCGCGCGGGCGGGCCGCGGCGCGTCGGGTTCGAGGTCAATCCGTCGACCGTCCTCGCGGACGGCACGCGCTCGGTCGATCCGAACTTCAACAACGCGCGCGACCTCGAGATCCGGTTGACCTTCGACCAGCCGGTCAATCCGCAGTCGACCAACGTGCCCACGCGCATCGACCTCGATCCGCGTCGGCGCGATCCGCGCCTGCGCGGGCGGATCTACCTCGAATACGACGACCCGTCGTTCAACGGCAACGACACGTGGATCCCCGCCGAGGCGGTGCTGGAGCGCAACGAGCTCGATGGCGCCACCGTCGTGCTGCGCCCGATCGGCGTGCTGCCGAACAACGCCGTGGTCCGCGTCCGCGTGGAGAACACGTTCGAGGACATGGCCGGCGAGTCGAACATCGGCGACGCCGCGTACAATTC
This sequence comes from Planctomycetota bacterium, assembly GCA_035305285.1. Classification (GTDB taxonomy): domain Bacteria; phylum Planctomycetota; class UBA1135; order UBA1135; family UBA2386; genus DATGPD01. Next base: position 4,286 of record DATGPD010000100.1, on the reverse strand, counting down.
GTTGTTCGGTTCGTTCGTCGTCGAGGCCCGACACGAGCCGCAGTTCGACGCGATCATCGAACGCTTCGAAGGCGGCGGCGCGGTCGATCTCGAGGCGCCGTTCCTCGAGCCGGTCGCCGAGCTGGTCGAGAACGGTCTGCGCGCGAGCCTGGCGTTCGAGGGTGAGGACGCGACGCTCGACTACGAGCCGGTCTCCCCGGAAACGATCCTCAACACGGACTTCACGCGGGTCGAGTTGCGCTCGGGGCGCAGCTTGAACGTGTCCGGCGGCGTCTTCCAGTTCCGCAACGTGCACATCCCGCGCGACTACCGTGTCATCGGCCAGGGCAGCAAGCCCATGGTCTGGCTGGTGACCGGCGACATGACCATCGAGGGCTCGCTGGAGGTCAACGGCGGCGACGGCGAGATGGTGTCGAGCACGTCGGGCGAGATCCCGGCTGCCGGCGGCGTGGGCAATTGCGGCGGCGGCCGCGGCGGCCGCGGCAGCGTGGTGACCACCGGCAGGACGGAGGTCGCCGAGACGGGCTTCGGTCCGAACAACGTCGCCGGCGGCGGCGGCAGCGGCGGCCGGCACTCCTGCCTGCACCCGACCAACGCGCCCAACTGCAAGGTCGGTAGCGGCGGCGGTGGCGGTTCCTTCGCGACGAAGGGCGATCCGGACTTCTACACGAAGTTCCCGCGCTTCCGCGGCACCGGCACCGGCGTGTTCGACATGCTCGGCGGTGACGGTCGCCAGGGCTGCCAGAACAAGGCGGCGAACAATCCCGGCGTCGAGCCCGGCACTTCGGGACCGCTCGGCTTCATCGACGCCGACGAGAACAACAACTTCGTCGGGTCGGCGATCCGCTTCGTCAACGGTGTGCCGACCCAGCGCGTCTTCGGCGAACTCGCGGCGCCGCGCGGCGGCGCCGGCGGCGGCGGCGGCGGCGACGGCTCGTTCGACTGCGCCAGCGCGACCAACTGGCGCACCGACGGCAAGGGCGGCGGCGGCGGTGCCGGCGGCGGCGTGCTGATCATCAAGTGCCTCGGACGGGTGAAGATCGCCAGCACCGGCCGGATCACCGCCAACGGCGGCCACGGCGGCGGCGGCTACCCGAACGGCACGTCGTACCCCTCGCCGACCACGCAGGGTTACGCCGGCGGCGGCGGCGGCGGCGGCTCGGGCGGCATGGTCGTGATCATGTGCTCGCGCCTCGACATCGTGCAGCACGGCGAGCGCTACGGCCAGGCGACGACCACGACGCGCCACGCGGGCGCCTACGACTTCGCGATCATGGCGGACGGCGGCGTCGGCAAGCGCAATCCGGGCCCGACCGGCACGCTGCCGATCCGCGGCAAGTACCCGACGTCGTTCCTCAGCACCGATCCCAATCCGGAGAACGGTCAATGGCACACCGACTTCGGTGACCGGCCGACCGGTGGGTTCGGCGGCAACGGTGTCGTCCAGCTGATGACCCCGTCGGCGAACGACGCGGATCAGACCGGGTCGTTCTTCGACGACAACATCTTCTTCTACGCGAACGACAGCGACCTCAATGCCAACCCGCCGGCGCCGTTGCCGCCGGCCGCGAAGAAGGAGCTGCTCGGCTGGCGCGGTTACCGGTCCGGGACCGAGCGCGTCGACGACCTCGGCAACACCATCACGATCGACGAGAACGGCTTCAACATCGGCGACGTGAAGCCGGCGCCGATCCTGCTGCCCGCGCCGTTCGGTCCGGTGTCGCGCGCGATGTCGCGGCCGATCGACCTCGGCCGCGTGGATCGCATCGAGAGCAGCGAGCCCGAAGGCGTGCGCACCATCGTGCCGCGCGGCACCTCCGGCGGCGATCCGTTCACCAACCTGATGGCCGGCCCGACGTTCGGGTTCGGCGGCACGGAGTGGGCGTCGGACAGCACGTATCAGGGCTACGTCTCGTTCGACGCGAGCGGCGCGCAGACCGCGCCGGTCGTCGGCGGCAGCAACTCGACGGTCGCCGCGGTGGTCGCCGACGCGCAGTTCAACTCGCGTCCGGCGCACCGGATCGACCTCGCGGCCGCCAACCCGCTGCTCGCGCAGATCCCGGGCCGCTACACCGGCTACATGGCGCAGTTGTTCGGCGGCGGCACGCTGCTCGCCGAGCTCCGCGTGCTCGGGCACGACGGCGAGCGGATCTGGCTCGATCCCGCGAGCGGAACCCTGCCGGCGACGACGGTCGACACCGTCCAGCTCGCCGCCAAGTTCGTGGTCCTCGAGACCGACGGGGCGCCCGGCCTCGGGCCGGCGGTCGACGGCGCGCCGCTGTCGAACGTCCGGATCGGGTTCGCGTTCTACCGCGACCCGCGCGATCCGGGCACGCGCTACCCGGCCAGCGGCTTCGAGTACGGACTGGACTTCTCCAACACCGAGCTGCTCCGCAGCCTGCGCGACGGGAAGTACCGGTACGTGCAGTACGACATCCAGTTCAACCTCCAGTTCTCGCCCGGCCACCTGCAGACCGACAAGCACGGTCGGCCGATCTCGCCGGGCAACATCGATACGACCCGGAAGCTGCGACCGACTGCGCCCCGTCCGGTGGTGCGCGAGCTCGTCCTGCCCTTCCAGTTCTGATGCGCGCCGAGCGGCAAGCACATGACCAACCAGAGGGACAAGCACATGCGTAAGTCTCCGCGAACGATCACCGCGGGCGTCGTCGCCCTGGCGCTGCTCTGCGCCTGCGACGGCGGTGGTTCCGGCAAGGGCGGGGGCGGCGGCGGCGGTCCGGGGAGCGAACTGCGCCTCCAGTCCATCGAGTACGGCCGCCTCGTCGACGTGTATGCCTACCGGCGGGCGCAGGCGTCGAACGGCCAGCGGCGCGACGTGCTCAACCGCGTGCCGACGCTGATCCGTCGCGACGTGATCATCGATCCCGGGATCGAGTCGCAGCCGCTGTTCGACCCGGTGGGCGAGGAGGATCCGAACGCCGACTACCAGTTCCGGCCGTTCGACGTTGCCACCGGCCACGAGGAGCTGCTGATCCTGTGGGACGACCAGCACCCCGACGAGAAGGAGCGGTTCGAGGCCGCTCTGGCGCGCGCGCAGGTCGGTCTCGTACCGGTCGCCGCGGCGTACAGCGGCCAGAACACGGCGGTCCAGCCGATCCCGGTCGTGCCGCGCAACGCGGCGCTACGCCTGCGCTTCTCGCGCACGCTGACGGTCGACAAGAGCTTCTTCGCCGCCAACCCCGCGGCGCTGCAGGTGCTCGAGATCGTCGATGACCCGCGCACCAAGGCGCCGCAGACTGCCTTCCGGCCGCTGCCCTACCGCGTGCTCGTCGAAGGCGACTCGATCATCCTCGACCCGTCCCTGGTCGGCGGCGAAGTCCCGGCCGGCGGACGGACCTCGCCCGGCCTGCCGATCAGCCGGGACAACACCACGGCCAACATCCGTATCGCGATCCCGACCACCACGGTGGGCTCCGGGCTCGGCGTGAAGGCCGACAACATCGCCCAGCTCAACGGCAGCGACCGGACCGGGCTGCCGTCGGTGATCCGCGACTTCCGCACCGGCAACCCGCGCGACGGTCGGGTCGGAACCCTGCCCGACGTCGAGCGGCCGATGGTGATCGCGGAGATCCCGATGGGGATCACGAGCATCGACGTCCAGAACCGCACGATCACGCTGAACAAGCGCGGCGCGAAGGTGGCGGTGCGCGGCGCCATCCCGTTCGTCTACGGCGGCATGGCGGTCGCGGGGCCGACCCTGCCGCTCGGCCCGTCCGAGGTGCCGACCGCGACGCCGCTGCGCAGCGGTGACTTCATCACGCAGACGGTCATGACGCCGAACGGTCCGGTGCGCGTGCGCGCCGAGATCCTGATGAACCTCGACGTGTCGAACACCGGCACGTTGAGCGGCAATCCGAACCTGGGCCGTGCCGCGGACGGTTCCGACGGCGGCGACGCCGACACCGTGCGCGTGCGCGTGGCGTCGCTGTCGGTGGCCACCGAGGACGGCGTCCAGGCGTCGTTCACCGCGAGCGACTCGCCGCTCGGCGCGGACTGCATCGTCCGCGTGCACTACTACGAGAACGTGCCGTACTCGTCCGGCAACCACGCGGTCAGCGATGCGGGCCGGCGCGGCGAGTTCGTCATGTTCGATCCGGCGACGCCGCGCATCGACCCGAGCAACGGGCAGCCGATTCCGCTCGGCACGCGGATCAACCCCGCCGCGTCCGTCTCCGTGCGGTTCAGCGAGCCGATCGACTTCGAGAGCATCGACCGCGCGGCGAACTTCGTGCTCACCAACGAGTTGCTCCCCGACCGGCACGAGG
>DATGPD010000099.1:0-6256 GCA_035305285.1 Planctomycetota bacterium | reverse complement strand
CGCAGAAGCCCCCGGGATCCGACGACGCCGTGCCGGGGCGGATGTCGCGCAGCAGAGACTGGCCCGCGGCCGATGCCGTGAGCAGGGCGGGGAGCAGGACGGGGAGCCGGGCAAAGGGAGGCGTCATGGTGCGGTCTTGGCTACGTGTTGCCCCGCGCGGCCGGACATCCGGATCGACAATGGACCACCGTCGTGCGGTGGGCAGATGCCGGTGTGATGGGCGACACTGGGCGGGAGGGTTCGAGACGAGCGAGGGCTCCTGCGCCCTCACGCGCCGCGCGCAGAGACTTGCGGCGCATCGAACCGACCAAGCAATGCATGTGCCGGCGCGCGTGCCTCACCGCCGCCGGCGTCGGATCATTGCACCTGCACCGCGAGCCCGCTGGTCGTGCGCACGCCGAGCGCGTTCGCCTGCGCGTCGAGGTAGGCGTACTGTGCGTTGAACCGTCCGCGCAGCACGGGCGCATCGGAAAGCGGAATGCGCAACGAGAGGATCCCCGATGCGCCGGTGACCGGGAGCTGGACGAGCGGGCTCGTTCCCACGAGCAGCGTGCACCCGGGCATCCCGATCGGTTCCAGGGGCAGGATGGTCTGTACGGTGGACAGCAGGAGCACGCCGGCCGGCGTCGGCTGGTTGATGCCGGTCACGTGGAGCCCGAAGTACTCGTTCCCCGCGAGTGGCCGCGTGGAGCCGATCGTCGCGGTGCTGCACGAGGTGCCATACGGCGTCGCCTGCGCCGCGTCGGGGTAGCGATAGGTCGCGCCGCGCACGACGTTGCGGAGCGGCTGCAAGGTTTGCGTGCCGTATGTGATTGGGAAGACGTCCGACTCCCAATCGTAGGTGCAGGCGATTGCGGTCGGTCGGCCGTGGGTCGGGTCGACCATCGTGGTCTCGATCACGCCGCACGTCGCTCCGAGGCGCACGACCAAGCCGCGCGTCGTCGTGCCCGTCGACGTGGTCATCGTGCTCAGGTAGGTCGCGACCCACTGCGAGCTCGAGTGCCAGTCGAACGCGATCGAACCGTTGCTGAACTGCTCCGACAAGCTGCCGCCGCCGACGTCGAGCGTGCGGATCGCGGCGAGCACCGGCGCGCTGCCGAGCGGCCAGGTGATGCGGCGGGCGAGGATCGCGGTCACCGGCGAGCCGGTGGCCAGTGCGCGCCTGCCGGCGGTGAGGGCGAATCCGGTGCCGGCGCCGGCGATGCGCGGCTCCACGGCGTGGCTCGACGGGTCGCTGGGGATCAGCGTCGCGCTGCTCACCTTGTTGCCGTCGGAGTCGTAGCGCGACGCCGCGATCGCGACGCCGCCGGTCAATGAGTCCTGCTCGAACGCGACCACCCAGCCGGTCTGGCTGAACGCGCCGACCTGGTTGATCGCCGGTCGACCGCGCGACGTCACGACGGTCGCCGAGGTCGATCCGACGTGCTGCGGCGTCCCGACGAACTGCGCCGCGGCGACGTGGATCTTGATCGTGACGACCTCGGGCACGGAGGTTCCGCGGTCGGTCTCGTAGGCGAGGAGCGCATAGGGCGAGTTCGAACCCATGCGCGTGCCGCCGACCACCGGCCGGCCGGTGTCCTCGCCGGACACGAGCGGCACGCTCAGCGTCGAGCCGCCGTTCTCGGTCAGGCTGTCGCGCGGGTGCAGGTAGACGTGCACGTTACGCCCGGTGGCCCACTTGCGCTCGAACGCGATCACCCAGCGGTTGCTCGCCGCGTGGAACGCGACGGAGGGGTGGTTGTCGTCGAAGGATCCGGTGCGGGAGAACACGCGCGACGGATTCATGAACCCCGCGCTGCACGAATAGCCGAAGACGTCGCGGTCGCCCGAGCTGAACGCGCGGTGGTAGACGACGAGCAGGCGGCGCGGGTCGAGGTCGCTCGATGCGACCTGCACGCCACCGATGGTGCCGTCGGTCAGGTGCGACACGACGTCGCCGGCGGAGATCAGCGGGTCGATGACCACCGGATACGCCGTGGTCGCCAGCCACGCCCCGTCGAGGCGCAGCTCGACCTGCTCGCCGTCGAATGCGGTGTGCATCGCGTGGCGACGGCCGTGCGCGTCGATCGCGGTGGCGGCGCCGTAGGTGACCACTTCGCGCCCTTCGGCGTCGCGGAACGCCAGCGTCTGGTGCGCGCCATCGACCGGCGCGGCGTGCAGCGGCCCCTCGATCCGGCCACGCACGACGAGGTCGCCGTGTCCGAGCGGGCGGGGCAGCGTGAAGGTCTGCTCGACGCCGTCGGCGCGCACGTCGTAGGCCTCGACGAACGCGCCGTGGTCGAGTTCGCAGCGCCAGTCGGTGTGCCGGCGTGCAGGCGCATCCGCGGCCGCATGGCGTCGGCCGCCGACTTCGAGCGTGAGAGTGCGCCAGCGCAGCGGCAGCGAGCGCGGCGCGTCCTCGCCGAGCAGCGGATGGAACTCGCAGCCGACGTCGAGGCGCACCTTGAAGGTGTCGCCCGAGGCCCACAGCGCTGCGCGGTCATCCTCGGGGTCGGCGTGCAGCGCGACGCGGAACACGTCGGCCGGCAACGCCGACGAGGGCAGTGCGGGCGGGACGTCCTGCGCGCACACCGCCAGGGCCAGAAGGCCGAAGGGGAGCAAAGACGGGAACAATGAGTGCATTCGGATCCTCGTTCGCATCGTGGTTGGACGGGATCCCAACCGGCGCGTGCGCGCGCCGTACCGCGGGCGGCTCAGCGCAGCGGCGCGGCGGCGCGCACGCCGGCCAGCGCGTTGCGCGCGCCCACCAGCCCCGAGCCGCGGTGGCTGCTCGCGCAGCGCTCGGCGACGTCGCCGTACGTGCCGCCGCGCAGGCAGCGCGTCTGCGCCTGCAGCGCGGGGTCACCGCGCAGGCCGTCGCCGCCGCGCACCGGGAACGAGAACGGCAGGAGCGGGTCGGCGCACCACTCCGCGAGGTTGCCGTGCACGTCGTGCAGTCCGAACGCGTTCGGCCGGTACGTGCCGACCGGGGCGGGGAACAGGTGGCGGTCGCGCACCGCGGCGGTGGTCTTCATCCCCTGCTGCGCGAGCAGGACCGACTCGGCGCCGGCGATGTTGGCGTGATCCTGCAGCGACGCGGGCGCGTCGCCGGTGTGCCAGCGCGTCGACGTGCCGGCCCGGCAGGCGTACTCCCACTGTGCCTCGGTCGGCAGCGCGAGGCCGAGGCGCTGCATCGCCGTGCGCGCCTCGTCGAACGCCAGGTTCTCGACCGGATGCCTGCCGGTCAGCGCGCCGTCGGGGGTCGATTCGCCGATCGGATAGACGCTCGGGTCGGTGTCGAACGCGCGCCGCCACTGCGCGCGGGTCATCTCGTGCTTGCCGATGAAGAACGGCGCGAGCTCGACCTGCTGCACGTCGCCCGGCCAGGCGAGCCGCGCCGCGGCGGTGAGCGCGGGGGCGCCCGCCGGCAGCGCGGCCCCGTCGCCGGCGCTCAACGTCGGCTGGTAGTTGGCGCGGCCGGGATCCTCGTCCTGGGCACCCATCCAGAAGGCACTGCCGGGCAGGAGGACGAGCACCATCGCGCTCTGCTCGTCGAGCACGAGGCGGCCGGCGTCGTCGCGCGCCGGCGGCTCCCCGGTCTGCAGGACGGCGAACTCCTGCAGGCCGCTGTCGGGGTCGGCACCGAGCGGGACGAGGCCGAGCCGCGGCCGCAACGCGAGCCCGCCGTAGCGCGGCGACGCCGCGACCGCGGCGCTCGCCTCGGCCCACGCCTGCGCGGTGTCGCGCAGCGTGCGTTGCTCGACCTCGCGCGCGAACGCAAGGCGGCGGCGCATGTCCTCGACCGGACTCTCGAAGGCGCGCAGGTCGTCCTCCAGGCGCGCGAGCATCTCGTCGAGCAGGCGCTCGGCGGGCAGAAGCTCGGGGCCGGTGCGCCGCCGCGCGGCCAGCTCGGCGCGCAGCGCGCCGCGCCGCTCCGCACCGGCGCGCAGCGCGTCGGCCTGCGCGAGCCAGCGCTCGTAGTCGGCGACGCGTTCGGGCCACGCCGGCCACAGCGCCTCGGCCTCCGCGCGCAGTTCGCGCAGCGCGACGACGTCGGCGAGCCCCAGGAACCGTCCCAGCTCGGCGCGCGCCTTCGCCGCGGCGCCGAGCGCGAGCCCGAGCGCGGCGAGCAGCGCGGCCGCCACGGCCGCCGCGGCGACGATCGCCAGGCGATGGCGGCGGACGAACTTGCCGGCGAGGTAGCGCAGCGACGGCGGCGCGGCGAGCACCGGTTCGCCGCGCAGGTGCCGCTCGACGTCGTCGGCCAGCTCGGCCACCGTGCGGTAGCGCCGGTCGCGCTCCTTGGCGAGCGCCATGGCGACGACCTGGTCGAGGTCGCCGCGCAGGCGGCGGGCAAGGCGCGGGTCGGCGGCGCGCGCGCTCGGCTTCTCCGCCGCGCCGGTGCGGATCAGGTCGAGCTGCTCGCTGAACGAAGCCGCGCGCCAGCGTGCGCGCCCGTGCGGCAGGTCGCCGGCGACCAGCTCGAAGAGCATCGCGCCGAGCGCGTACACGTCGGCGCGCGTGTCGATGTCGCGCGCGCCCGAGGCCTGCTCGGGGCTCATGTACTCCGGCGTGCCGAGCACCGTACCGGCGCGCGTGCGGCCGTCGCTGCCGTCGGCGTCGACCAGGCGCGCGACGCCGAAGTCGATGATTTTCGGCCACGGCTCGCCGTCGACCTCGGTGACCAGCACGTTCGACGGTTTGAGGTCGCGATGGATCACCCCGCGCTGGTGCGCGTGCTGCACGCCGTCGCACACCTTCACGAACAGGCGCAGGCCCGCCTCCAGGTCGAGGCGGGCGCCGAACTCGGTGAGCGGCACGCCTTCGACGTACTCGACCGCGAGCCACGGCCGGCCGTCCGGCGCGACGCCGGCGTCGAGCACCTTGGCGATGAACGGGTGGTCGAAGCGCGCGAGCAGCTCGCGCTCCGCCGCGAACCGGTGCAGCAGGTGCAGCGAGTCCGCGCTCGGGCGCAGGAGCTTGATCGCGACCTGCCGCTGGATGGGCTGGTCCTGGCGGGCGAGGAACACCTCGCCGAACCCGCCTTCACCGAGCCGGCGGACGACCGAGTACGGCCCGAGCTGGCGCGGCGCCACCACGCTGGTCGGCACCTGCGGCGCGAGCCCGAGGTCCTGCAGGGTGGTGATGCGCGCCTCGATCGCCGCGCGGTCCGCCTCGTGCGCGGCGAGGAACGCGGCGAGTGCCGGCGCGCCGCCGTCTTCGAGGGCGGCGAGCGCGGCGGCGACCAGCTCGTTCAGCGCATGCGAGGCGGGCTGCTGCACGGCGCGGACGCTCCCGTCATGGGCCGCCCGCTCCGCGGGCTCCGCCCGCGGCCAGCTCGTCGGCCAGCGCGGCGAGCGCGCGGAACAGGAGGTTGCCGACCGCGGCCGGGCTGCGCCCGGTCCGCGTGGCGATCTCCTCTCGGCTCAGGCCCTGCACGCGCGCCTGCACGATCACCTCGCGGTAGTGCGCCGGCAGGCGCGCGAACGCGGCCTCGACGCGGTCCATCTGCTCGCGGGCGATCGCCGCCCGGCTCGGGCTCGCGGAGCCGGCGGCGCCCCCGAGCGCGCCGAGTTCCACCGACGGGGGCAGGGCGACCTCGTGCGCGACGTCGCGGCGCGCGGCGACGTGGTACTCGTGGCGATGGCCGAGCTTGCGCTCGGCGGTGGCGTAGAGCCAGCGGCGGAAGGCATTGGCCTCCGGGAAGCGGAACTGGCCGGCCTTCTCCAGGACCTCGCGGCAGACCGACTGCACGATGTCGGCGCTCGTCTCGCGCCGCAGCACGGCCCCGCCGATGCGGCCGGCGACGAACGCCTGCAGCTCGTCGAGGTGGCCGGTGAGCAGCTCCGCGACCGCGGCCCGGTCGCCGCTCGCGGCGCGTTCCACGAGCGTGCGGATCTCGGCGGGTTCGGGCGCGGTCATGCGGGCCGGGCGGATGCTACCCGCCCGCTGGCGGACGGCGCTCCTCGGCAGCGTGGTGGCGGTCATCTCCCCGCACAACCGGATCCGGGCCGCCGCGTACCGCGTGGCCCGGCGTACCGCGCGCTTTTTTCGCCGGGGCGGGTACGCATGGTGCCGGAGCCGGTCGTCGATGGCTGCACGGAGTGCCGGACTGCTGCTGTACCGCAGGCGGCGCGTGCTCGAGGTCTTCCTCGTGCACCCCGGGGGGCCGTTCTTCGCGCGCAAGGACGCGGGGGCGTGGTCGATCCCCAAGGGGGTGATCGAGCCGGGCGAGGACCCGCTCGCCGCCGCGCGCCGCGAGGTCGCCGAGGAAACC
>DATGPD010000098.1:0-2110 GCA_035305285.1 Planctomycetota bacterium | reverse complement strand
CGGTTGGAGGGACTCGACACCCCGGACCTGCTCGCCGGCACGGTGCAGGACGGCACCGCGCGCGGGCTCGCGCTCGCGTACGAGGAGGCGCTGTCGTTGTGCCGGCCGGCCGCGCCGGAGGCGGACCCGCTCGCCGACCCGCTGACCAAGGTGTTCGAGGGCAGGGAGCTGCGCCGGCAGCGCGAGCACACGATCGAGAGCGGCGGCGCGAAAGTGCGCTTCTCGCGCAAGGGCGGGATCACGCTCATCGACCGCGCGAGCGAGCTGATGGTCGAGCACTGCGTCGCGTTCGAGGACCGCACCGACGAGGGCACGCTCGACGGCTTCGTGCCGCGCGAAGGCGAGCGCCCGCGCCTGTTCTCGCCCGCGTTCCTGCAGCCGGTCCAGGCGCTGCACGGCGCGGCCGGCGACCGGCTGGTCCTGCGCGGGCGGCTCGGACGCGGGCCGCGCGGCTTCCCGTGCGAGATCGTCCTCGAAGGCCGGCGCGCCGAGCGCACCGTGCGCATGACGGTGCGCATCGAGAATCGGCTGGCCGACCACCGCCTGCGCATCCGCTTCCTGTCCGTGCCGCGCGCGCTGATCGCCGCCGAGGGCACGCCCGGCTTCGAAGAAGTGCTCGCCGGCCACCGGCGCTTCGTGGCGGCGACGCTGGTGCGCGCGTGCGGGAAGCTGCTCGTCGGCGACGAGGTCGTCGCCGTGCCCGGCGCGCAGGTCCAGGGCTGGATCGAACACCGGTTCCGGCTGGGGACCGGGTAGCGGTCGGCTCGATCCGGACTCTTCACATCCGCCGATCGCCCCACGATCCGTGCGCCGCAGACCGGGAGGTAGAGGCCCTCGCGCGCACCTGCGTCCGCCGCACCCGGTGATGTCCCGGGCCCGCGATCCCGCGCAGTCGTCCGCGTGTCGCCGCCCGCTCGGAGGCTCAGGTCTTGCCGGCCGTTCGCTCGTTCGAGCGCAGCGCAGCCCGCGAAGTCTCCGGTCCGCGTGCCTCCCGGTCGCGCACGCCTTCACCCGCTCGCGCGCGCCTGCGCCGGTCCGCCGAACCGATAGAGGTTGTTCGCCGTGTTGACGAGCCCGATGTGCGAGAACGCCTGCGGGAAGTTGCCGAGCATGCGGCCCGCGACCGGGTCGTACTGCTCGGCGAGCAGGCCGACGTCGTTGCACAGCCGGCACAGCTTCTCGAACAGCGCGCAGGCCTCGTCGTACCGGCCGATCATGGCGAGGCAGTCGGCGAGCCAGAAGCTGCACGCGAGGAACGTCCCTTCGTCGGGCGGCAGGCCGTCGACCTCGGGATTCGTCCGGTAGCGCAGCACGAACCCGTCGACGGTCAGCTCGCGCTGCACCGCCTCGATCGTGCCGACCACGCGCGGGTCGGTCGGCGGCAGGAAGCCGACGAGCGGCATCATCAGCAGGCTCGCGTCGAGTTCCTTGCTGCCGTAGTACTGCACGAAGGTGTTGCGCTCCGGATCGAACCCGTGCTCGCACACCGACGCGTGCACCGCATCGCGCTGCAGGCGCCAGCGGTCCACCGGCCCCTCGTAGCCGAACTGCTCGACCGCCTTGATCGCGCGGTCGAACGCGACCCAGGCCATCATCTTCGAGTGGGTGAAGTGCCGGCGCGGCCCGCGCACCTCCCAGATGCCTTCGTCGGGTTCGCGCCAAGCGCGCTCCAGGAAGGTGACGAGCCCGCGCTGCACGCGCCAGGAGTCGTCGTTGCGCGGCAGCCCGGCGCGCCGGCCCTGGTACATGAGGTCGAGCACCTCGCCGAAGACGTCGAGCTGGAACTGCTTCCAGGCAGCGTTTCCGGTGCGCACCGGGCGCGAGCCTTCGAAGCCGGGCAGCCAGTCCAGTTCCACCTCGGGGAGCCGGCGCTCGCCGGCGAGGCCGTACATGATGTTGAGTTGCGAGGCGTTGCCCGCGACCGCGCGCAGCAGCCACGAGCGCCAGGCCTCGGCTTCCGCGGTGTAGCCGTTGTCCAGCAGCGCGTAGAGCGTGAAGGTGGCGTCGCGCACCCAGCAGAAGCGGTAGTCCCAGTTGCGGACGCCGCCGATCTTCTCGGGGAGGGAGGTGGTCGGCGCCGCGACCAGCCCGCCGGTCGGCGCGTAGGTCA